>NZ_BAAANN010000011.1:0-264221 GCF_039529815.1 Amycolatopsis minnesotensis
ACGCACGCGACCGCGCCTCCTCGGCCACCGCGCTGATCGCCCTCGTCGACCACCTCTTCACCACCACCCGCCAGGAGCACCCGTGACCTCAGCCTTCCCACCACCCCGATGCCCGGCGCACAACGGCCGCGCGCAGCTCTACACCCCGGAGTTCGCGGCCGATCCCGCGGCGGTCTACGCGCGGCTGCGCGAGCAGCACGGTTCCATCGCGCCGGTCGAGCTCGCACCCGGCGTACCCGCGAACCTGGTGATCAGCTACGCCGCCGCGCTGGAGGTCCTCCGCGAACCGAGCACGTTCCCCCGCGACCCGCGGCGGTGGGAGCAGAGCCAGCCGCCGGACAACCCCGTGCTGCCGATGATGGGGTACCGGCCGAACTACCTGTACACCGACGGCGCGGTGCACGCCCGGTTGCGCGGCGCGGTGACCAGCAGCCTCGGCAGGGTCAACCCGCACCTGCTCCGCGGTTACGTCGAGCACCTCGCGCGCGGGCTGATCGGCAAGTTCGCCCACCTCGGCTCCGCGGACCTGCTTGGCGCCTACGCCACTTCGGTGGCGCTGGAGGTGTTCAACCACCTGTTCGGCTGCCCGCCCGGCCTCGGCGAGCGGCTCCTCGCCGGGGTACGCGGACTCTTCGACTTGGACGACCCCGAGAGGGCCAACAGGGAAATGGGACAGGCCATGGCAGAACTCATCGCACTCAAGCGGCGCGAACCAGGGCCGGACCTGCCGTCCTGGATGATGGCCCACCCGTCCCGGCTCACCGACGAAGAGCTGCTGCACCAGATGATCCCGATGCTGGGCGCGGGAACCGAGCTCGAGCAGAACCTGATCGCCAACGGGGTGCGGTTGCTGCTCTCCGACGACCGGTTCGCCGGTGACCTCGCCGGTGGCAGCATGCCGGTCGAGGAGGCGATCGACGAGATCCTCTGGACCGATCCGCCGATGGCCAACTTCTCGGCCACCTACCCGGTGGCGGACCTGGATCTCTTCGGCACGCGGCTGCCCGCGGACCAGCCGCTGTTGATCAGCTTCGCCGCGGCGAACACCGATCCGGCACTGGAGGGTTCGCACCGGGCAGGCAACCGCGCCCACCTCGCCTGGAGCGCCGGGCCGCACACCTGCCCGGCGCAGGTGCCGGCGCGGGTCATCGCCTCCGCGGCGATCGAGACGCTGCTCGACGTGCTGCCGGACCTGCGCCTCGCCGTGCCCGCCGGCCAGCTCGTGTGGCGGCAGGGCCCGTTCCACCGCGCGCTGACGGCGTTGCCCGTCACCTTCACCCCGGTCACCGTGCCGACCTCCGCGGTCCCGCCCGCCAGGGTGCCGGACGAGGGACGCTGGGCCGCCCCGTCCGTCTCGTCGGCCGGGATCTCCACGGCGCAGACGACCGGCACCGCGCGGCCGTCGCCACGGCGCTGGCGGAACTTCCTGACCGGCTGGTGGCGCGGCAAGTGATCCGGCTCAGGCGGGGAACCGTTCGTCCACTTCCTCCGCGCTGAGCCCGAAGTCGGCCAGGTCGTACCGGTGCACGGGCTTGCGCTCCCCGGAGCGGCTGGCCGCGTGCACGGCCGTCATCGCGTCGCGCGCCTCGGTGCTCAACGGCAGCCCGAAGTGCCGGTACGCGCCTTCGACCGTGCCGATCGGATCGGCCACGAAGTCCTCGTACCGGACGTCGTGGAACCGGGCCGGATCGTGCCGTGCCCTGGCTTCCCGGAACCGGTCGACACCGCGCGCCCAGAGGTCGAGCTGCCCGCGCCCGACCACGCTTCCCCGGAACTTCGACGACCAGCCTTCCGATGCCTGTTCGGTGAGGCTGCACACCGACGCGATGATCGTGCTCGGCGCCCGGTGGGTCTGGATGATCAGCGCGTCAGGGTAGACCGCCAGCAGCTCGTCGAGCGCGAAGAGGTGGCTGGGGTTCTTGAGCACCCAGCGGCGTCCGGCGTCGGGCAGCCCGATCAGCTGCAGGTTGCGCCGGTGCCTGCGGTACGCGTCGGTCCAGTCCTGGCCGTCGAGCCAGCGCGAATACGACGGCACGTGCGCGAGGCATTCGTAGGACACGGATTTCAGCGACTGCCGCAGTAGCTGCCAGCACTCCTCGACCTGGTCGGCTGACATGTGGTGCAGGCCCATGAACTCGGGGTGCTCCACGTGGTGCCGCTCGTACCCGGACTGGATCCGCTGGAACACCGGGTTGGCCGCCCAGGTCCCCCTCGGCGGCCGCGGCTGGGGCATCTCGGTCAGCCAGACCTCGAGTCCCTGGTGCGCGGGATCCTCGGTCAGCAGCCGGTGCAGCGCGGTGGTCCCGGTCCTCGGCAGGCCGGTCACGAAGATCGGGCGCTCGACCGGAACGGTGGCATACTCCGGATTCCGCTGCCACGACGCCTCGCTCAGCAGCCGCGCGACCAGCGCGCCGCGCAGGAACGCGCGGTGGACCTTGTTGCCGTACGGGGTCAGTTCGGCCTCGCGGGCGTAGGACTCCAACAGCACTCGCAGGCCTTCGAGGTGGTCGCTGCCGCCGAAGTCGTCCAGCCCGATCAGCTTCGTCGCCGACGCGTGCAGGTCCTCCACCGTGCCGACGTCTTCCCGCCCTGGAAGCATGCTCTCCCCTTCAGTGGTGGTACTCGCCGCCGTTGACGTCGAGGCATTGCCCGGTCACGCATCGGGCCAGCGCCGAGGCCAGGAAGACGACGGTGTCGGCGATCTCGTCCGGTTCCGGGAGGCGGCGGAGGTCGATCGTTTCCGCCGTCTCGGCGTACACCTGCTCCGGCGGCACACCTCGTTCCTTTGCCAGGTAACCGAAGTACCACTTCAGCGAGTCGGCCCAGATATAACCCGGCGCCACGGAATTGACCCGGACCCCCCGCGGCCCGAGTTCCGAGGCGAGGCTCTGCGCCAGTGCGAGCAGGCTGGCCTTCGCCATCTTGTACGCGCCGAACGTCCGCCGGGAATGCCGCAGCACCGCCGAATTGATCATCACCACCGAACCGCCGCTTTCTTCGAGCGCGGGCGTGCACAGGCGCGTCAGCCGGAGCGCGGCGAGCACGTTCGTCTCGAAGCCCGCCCGGACGGCGTCCAGGTCGACGTCGGCGAGATCCATGATCGGCGGGATCGCGAAAGCGTTGTGCACCAAGGTGTCCACTCGCCCGAACGCTTCCACCGCTTTCCCGGCCAGCGCTTCGGCGGAGGATTCGTCGGTGATGTCCGTCGGCACGGTGACCGCCCGCCGCCCGAGCGCGCCGATCTCCCCG
Source organism: Amycolatopsis minnesotensis (assembly GCF_039529815.1). Classification (NCBI taxonomy): domain Bacteria; kingdom Bacillati; phylum Actinomycetota; class Actinomycetes; order Pseudonocardiales; family Pseudonocardiaceae; genus Amycolatopsis; species Amycolatopsis minnesotensis. The sequence continues at coordinate 3,250 of NZ_BAAANN010000011.1, forward strand.
GCCACTTCGGCCAGCCGCGACTCGGTGCGCGCCGCGAGCACGACGTCCGCACCGGCGAGCGCGCTGCGCACGGCGATGGACCGGCCGAGCCCCGGCCCGATGCCCGATACCAGGACGACCTTGCCGGCCAACAGATCCGTCATGGTTCAGCCCAGCATCCGGGAGGCGACGGCGGCCTGCCTCGCCGCGATCCGCCCCGCCCATTCGGCAGCGCTCACGCGCGCCTGCTCGTGGAACGGGAGCCGGTCGGCGAGCTCGCCGAACTTCACCACCTCGACCTCGGGACCGTCGGCGCCGGTCAGTTCGCGGGACAGCCGCTGCCAGCGGATCTGGACGTACCCGCGATCGTGCCCGGTGCGTTCGAGCCAGTTGACGAGGCCGGGATCGCGTTCGCTGAGCACGAACCGGATCTTCCCGTCGGGGTCGACGCGCGCCTGATCGGCGGTGAGGCTGGTCTGGTGGTTGATGTAGTCCAGCGAGAGGTACCACATGCTACCGAGCTGGATGCCCTGGTACGGCGCGTCCGATCGCGGCACGGTGACGATCATGACCTCGTCGTCGCCGAGTTCGTAGTGCCCTGCCGAGGAGTACTGCGTGGTCAGCCCGCCGGGGGTCGGGCGCGGTTCGGTCATCGTGTTCACCGGCAGGTTCAGGTAGAACCACTTCGGGAAGGCCAGGAAGGTCCGGAGCCTGCTCAGCAGGATCTTCCCGGTGACGCCGTACCGCTTCGCCATCGTGTCGCGCGTGGGCGGCGGGGGAGCGCCCCCCGCGGTGTCCTCGCACCGGATCTGGATCGAACCGCGGCGCTCGGTCCAGTCGCTGTGCACCTCGCGGACCACGAGCATCGACGATCCGGGGCCCAGCGCGAAGTAGTTCGGCCCGGGATCGGGTTTCGCCGGTCCGAAGCGGAGTTCGAACGAGCCGTCCTCCTCGATCCGGAGCCGGCGGTCGTCGAAGGCGGCCAGGCTGTCCGGCACCTCGACCGGCGAGTAGTCGCCGTTGAGCACCTGGAAGCTGAGATCGGCGGTCGTCCCGCGCGTGCCGGTGACGACGTACTCGCGGTCCTCCCTGATGTTCGCGTTGAAGTACAGCGTGTCCGGGTTGTCGAGCCCCATCTTCGTGTAGGGGCCGGTGGACTGGGTGAAGTACGGGAAGTCCCGTTCGTAGGCCCACGCCATCTGCAACGACGCCCGGATGCTGCCCGCGAGGTAGTCGTACCCCTCGATCAGGTCCTGTTCGGTCCGGACGTGCGGAGCTTCGGTGATGACCTTCTCGGCCTCGATGATCGCGTCGGCGAACGATTGGGTGAGCACCCGCGACTCCTCACGCTGGTACAAATACGTACCGAGTTGGTACGTTCTCGTCCGTCGCAGAGTAGAACGTGTTCTAAGGATGGGTCAATGGTTGTCACGCCGGCCGTCACGCGCCGCTCCCCGCCGACCGAACGGGTCGTGCGGCTGCTGGACTTCTTCGCCGCCCGTCCCGGCGAGCAGTTCGGGCTCTCCGACCTGGCTCGCGGGCTGGGCCTGGCCAAGCCGACCTGCCTCGGCATCGTGACCGAGCTGGTCGCGGGTGGCTACCTCGTCCGCGACCAGCGCACGGTGACCTACCGGCTCGGCCCCGCGATGATCGCCGCCGGGCGGGTGGCGGGGGAGGGCTTCGGCGCGGGCGAGATCGCGCGGCGGCACCTGGAGCAGCTGAGCAGGCGGTACGACGCCACGTGCACGGCGTCGGCCGTCTCGGGTGACCGGATCCTGATGCTGGCGAACGCGGGGCCCGGCAGGGTCGAACTCGGGCGGACCTACCCGTTCGCGCCGCCGGTGGGCCTGATGTACGTGCTGTGGGACTCCGACGCGGCCTTCGGCGACTGGCTCGCCAAACCGCCCGCGGTGCCGATCCGCCTCGACGAGGCGCACCTGCGCCGGGTGGTCGCCGAGTGCCGCGAGCACGGCTACCTCGTGGAAAGCCTGACTTCGACGGGGCGGCGGCTCTATTCGCTGATGGCCGGGGTCGCCTCGGACGACCTGCCGTCCGAGGTGCGGGACCTGGTCGGGCAGCTCGTGTCCAGCCTCGGCGAACGCGTGTACCTCGGTGCCGATCTGGCGCCGCGCCGCAAGCACGCCGTGAGCCTGCTGGCGGCGCCGACGTTCGACGCGTCCGGCCGCCAGGAACTCGTGCTCACGCTGGCGGTCGGCGAGTCGATCACCGGCGCCGAAATCGCGCGCCGCGGCGCGGAGCTGGTCGCTGTCGCCGACGCGGTGACGGCGGAGTCGGGCGGGCGCAAGGCGTGACGGTTCGGGTCACGCGCTCCAGCGGCTCGCGGTCAGCTTGAACCCCGGCAGGTCGTCGAGCGACATCATCGATTCGTAGAGCCGGTCGTAGCCGGTGTCGCTGATGAGCCAGGCGCCGTCCTCGCGCCGGTAGGTGTCCTCGTAGAACGCCGCGCCTTCGATCACCACGCGGTGCTCGGGCACGATCACCTTGTCCTGCAACAGCCACGTGCCCTTCGCGGTGTCACCGTCGAGGTCGATCTCCGGCTGCCCCGCGAAGTGCATCGTGATGATGCCCGGCCCGATCGTGGTCCGCATGAACTCGACGATCGCGTCGCGGCCGTCGAATTCGAGCGGTTCGCCGTAGGACGGGGTTCCGTAGCGCGCGCGGGCGTCGGCGGTCAGCGTCTCCGCCAGTTCGTCCCAGCGCTTCAGGTCGAGGCAGCGGAGGTAGCGGAATTTGACGCGCCGGATCTCTTCGAGTGCGACCAGGTCCATGGCAGCATGGTCCCGCGGCGCTTGACCAAGTGCAAGAACGTGTTCTACTTTGCTGATCTCGACACTCGGAAAGGGCGGGTCCGGTGGCTTCTCTGGCTTCCCCGACGTACGAGCTCACCCACCTCGAGGCGCTCGAAGCCGAAGCGGTGCACGTCTTCCGCGAGGTCGCGGCGACCTTCGAGCGGCCGGTGCTGCTGTTCTCCGGCGGCAAGGACTCGATGGTGATGCTGCACCTGGCGGCCAAGGCCTTCTGGCCGTCGCCACCGCCGTTCCCGGTGCTGCACATCGACACCGGGCACAACTTCGACGAGGTCATCGGGTTCCGCGATCGCACGGTGGCCGAGTACGGGCTGCGGCTCGTGGTCAGCCGCGTCCAGGACGACATCGACGCCGGGCGGGTGGTCGAAGACCCGAAGGCAGGGCGCAACCGGTTGCAGACGGCGGCACTGCTGCGCGCGGTCAAGGAGCACGCCTTCGACGCGGTGTTCGGCGGCGCACGGCGCGACGAGGAGAAGGCGCGCGCCAAGGAGCGGGTGTTCAGCTTCCGCGACGAGTTCGGCCAATGGGATCCCCGGAACCAGCGGCCCGAGCTGTGGAACCTCTACAATGGACGGCACCGCAAGGGCGAGCACATCCGCGTCTTCCCGCTCTCGAACTGGACCGAGTTGGACATCTGGCAGTACGTCGAGGCCGAGGGCGTCGGGTTGCCTTCGCTCTACTACGCGCACCGGCGCCAGGTGGTCCAGCGCGACGGGATGCTGCTCGCGCACACCCGGTTCGTCACCCTCGCCGAGGGAGAATCCCCTTACGAGGCAACGGTTCGCTTCCGCACCGTCGGCGACGCGACCTGCACCGGCTGCGTCGAATCGGCCGCGTCGTCGGTGGCGGAGGTGGTCGCCGAGGTCGCCACCACCCGGCTCACCGAACGCGGCGCGACCCGTGCCGACGACCGGATCTCGGAGACGGGCATGGAAGACCGGAAGAAGGAGGGCTATTTCTGATGCGTGGTCGGGAAACCGCGGGCGGGGAGCGCGTGACCACGCTACGGCTGGCCACCGCGGGCAGCGTTGACGACGGGAAGTCGACCCTGATCGGCAGGCTGCTGTTCGATTCGAAGACGGTGTTCACCGATCAGCTGGAAGCGATCGAGCGCACCAGCCGGGCGCGCGGCGAGGAGTGCCCGAACCTCGCGCTGCTGACCGACGGCCTGCGCGCCGAACGCGAACAGGGCATCACGATCGACGTCGCGCACCGCTACTTCGCCACGCCCAACCGGAAGTTCATCATCGCCGACACCCCTGGGCACGTGCAGTACACCCGGAACATGGTCACCGGTGCGTCCACTGCGGACCTCGCGCTGATACTGGTCGACGCCCGCAAGGGCGTGCTGGAGCAGTCCCGCAGGCACGCCTTCCTGGCGAGCCTGCTCGGCATCCCGCATCTCGTGGTGTGCGTCAACAAGATGGACCTCGTCGGCTGGTCGCGGGAGCGGTTCGAGGAGATCCGCGAGGACTTCCGCCGGTTCGCGATGAAGCTGCGAGTGCACGACCTGACCTTCGTGCCGATGTCGGCGCTGCACGGGGACAACGTGGTGCACCGCACTGCCAGCATGCCCTGGTACGAAGGAACTTCCCTGCTGCACCACCTCGAACAGGTCCACGTGGCCTCGGATCGCAACCTGATCGACGCGCGGTTCCCGGTGCAGTACGTGATCCGCGAGCACGGCCGCGAATTCCGCGGCTACGCGGGAACGGTCGCGGGCGGGGTGTTCAAACCGGGCGACGAGGTCACCGTGCTGCCGTCCGGGTTCACCACGACCGTGCGGGCGATCTGGGGCCCGGGGGGCACGGAGGTCGCCGAGGCGTTCGCGTCCCGGGCCGTCACGATGGAGCTTGCCGACGAACTCGACCTCGGCCGCGGCGACCTGATCTGCCGTCCCGGCAACCGCCCGCACCTCGGCCGCGACCTCGACGCCATGATCTGCTGGTTCTCCGAGCGGGGCGCGCTGACCCCCGGTGCGACCTACGCCGTGCGGCACACCACCCGCGAGACGGTGGCCGAGATCCGGGCACTCGACTACCGGCTCGACGTGACGACGCTGCACCGCGACGAGACCGCGGAGTCCTTGTCCCTCAACGAACTCGGCCGCGTCCAGCTCCGGACCAGGCAGCCGCTGATGTTCGACTCGTACCGCCGGAACCGGTCGATGGGCGGCTTCCTCCTCATCGACGAGCACTCCGGTGCCACGGTCGCCGCCGGGATGATCACGGGGCCCAGCACCACGCGGGCGAACGTGGTCTGGCACACCACGGCGGTCACCAGGGCCGAGCGCCCGACGCGGGGCTGCACGGTCTGGCTCACCGGGCTGTCGGCGTCGGGCAAGTCCAGTGTGGCCGTTGAACTCGAACGCGGGCTCGTCGCCGCCGGGCGGCCCGCCTACCTGCTCGACGGGGACAACCTCCGGCACGGGCTGAACGGCGATCTGGGGTTCGGCGCGGCGGACCGCGCCGAGAACGTGCGGCGGACCGCCGAGACCGCGAAGCTGTTCGCCGACGCCGGGCTGGTCGCGGTGGTCTCGCTGATCAGCCCCTACCGCGCCGATCGCGAGCGGGCCAGGGCGGCCAGCGAAGCGGCGGGGCTCCCGTTCCTGGAGGTCTTCGTCGACACGCCACTGGAGGTGTGCGAGGACCGCGACCCCAAGGGCATGTACGCGAAGGCGCGTGCCGGCGAGATCACCGGCTTCACCGGGGTAGACGCGCCCTACGAACGGCCCGAGTCGCCAGATCTGGTGCTGCGCCCCGAAAACGGAGATCCGGCCGCGATGGCCGCGATGATCCTGGCCGCACTGGACTGAACCTCCGTCAGGCGAGTTCGGCCGACACGACCGCCGGGAGTTCGCGAAGGCGCGCGAGCAGTTCCTCTGCCTCTTCGCCGGGCAGCAGGACGGCGCAGACCATGCTGCTTTCCCGGACACCGTCGCGGATGTCGACCGACAGCTCGTGCACGACGCGCCCACGCTGGGCCAGCAAGGCGACCAGGCGGGGGATTTCCGTGACGCCACCGACGAAGTAGGTGGCGATCCGGCGCCGGACCAGCAGGGGTGAACGAGCGTCGAGTGACGTGGAACCAAGGGACATGGCTGCGCTCCGCGGGAAGTGGGACTGACTGGCGGGAAACCGGGCCAGGTCCCGGGAGAATGCGGCTCGTCCGCGATCGCCAGCGCTGCGCGCCGGCGACCTGGCTCAGCCGGCGCGCCGGGTTACGAGTCGCTGGGACGTCATGAGGCGCTGCACGGCGACAGGCTAACACAAGCGCGCGCCGGGGGCGTCACCTCGGGTTTCCCGCGTTGAGGTCAGCGCGCTCGGGTGCGACTCCTGCTGCCCTGACGGTGACCTTCGGGGACGTGGATACCCCGAAGATCGCGGTGATGGCGCGCCACACCTGGCAGGGCCTACGGGCCGCCCATCAGGGTGTAGGAGACGTAGCATTCGCCGGAGGCCTCGACCAGGATCGTCATCACCGTCTCGCCCTGGGCACGGTTCGGGGTGGTGAAGACGGGGTGCGCTGCCCCGAACAAGGTGACGACCTCGTCGACCCGGACCAGGGGCCCGCTTCCGGCTGCCGGGTCCTCCCGTGGCGCGCAGTACGGCTTCGCCCTGTCCGCCGGGGTCTTTTCCGCCTCGCACCAGTCGGCGCCGGCGCACGTCATATGGCTGCGGTAATCGCGCCCGTGGTAGTGCACGCGGAAGGGTAGTCCGTGTTCACCTGGCAGGGCGTAGCCGAAGTGGTTCGCCAGCGGGGGAAGGAATGCGATCCCGGCGAGCGCGCCCAGCCCCAGCAACACCGCGGTCGATACCACCGTCGCGCGCCTGTTGATCCGTCTCCGTCGCGCCACCGGCTTATCGGGCGCATCTCCGTCCGTCATGGTGTGAGGACGTCCGTCCACGGGGCCGCGTTGCCTGCCCGCTCGACTCCGCTGCGGCGGTGACGCTGGCATTCGTGTGTTTCCGCGTCCGGTGCTTCGGCTCCGCGCTGGTCTGGACCAGTGCGCGCGATCGGGTCGGCTCATTGGTATGAACCAGTCCGCCATTTCGCCGCCGAAAGTGTTCCGCGCGCTGGCTGAATGGGGCACGCCCGAACGGCGGTTGCGGTTTTCGGGGTGGTGACCAGACTGGATATCGGCGAGAACGAGTTGTCCGCCAATAATGCGGAGACGGCCATTTTCCGTTGCCGTGTCCGGTAGCGCACCGCTGATCGTGTCGTGAATCTTTCCGTTCGGCCTTCCGGCCGAGGGGAGCAAGGGAGGATGAATGGGACCCGGCAGGAAAGGGGCCGCCGCACTGGTGGCCGTCGTGGTGATGGTGCTGTCGACCGGAGTGGCGTTCGTGGCAGGCGATCTCGGCCGGTCCGCGTCGACCGCGCCCGCGTGCTCCCCGGGCACCGCGGTGACGACCGACGACGGGCCGGTGTGCGGCGTGGCGAACGGCGAGGTGAAGTCCTGGCAGGGAATCCGCTACGCCGCACCACCGGTCGGCGAGCTGCGCTGGGAGCCACCGCGGCGGCCCGCCCCGTGGACCGAACCGTTCGCCGCGACGACGAAGGGGGCCGCGTGCCCGCAACCGGCCGGGATCGGTCCTGGCTCGGTCGACGAGGACTGCCTCAACCTGAACGTCCGGGTTCCCGTCAACGCGGGGCCGGGGCCGTTCCCGGTGATGCTGCAGATCCACGGCGGCGGCTTCCTGCTGCTCGAACCGAACGACGCCAGCCGCCTGGTGACGGGAGGCCACGTCATCAGCGTCGAGGTGAACTACCGGCTCGGGATCTTCGGCTTCCTCGCCCACGAGGCGTTCGGCGCGCACGCCGGCGACTACGGGCTCCAGGACCAGCAGGCCGCGTTGCGCTGGGTGCAGCGCAACATCGCGCGGTTCGGCGGGGACCCGCGCAACGTGACGATCTACGGCGCCTCCGCTGGCGGGTCGAGCGTCTGCGCCCACACCGTCTCGCCGGCCTCGGCCGGACTGTTCAAGCGCGGTATCGCGCAAAGCGGTGAGTACAACTCGCTGCTCGGCGTGGACACCTCGTGGCAGGCGCAGGACTGCAAGGCGGAGCTGCCCACCGAGGAGGAGGCGCAGCAGGCCGGGGCGCGGTTCGCCACCGCGCTCGGGTGCGGCACCGGCGACGCTGGTGCCTGCCTTCGCCGCCTACCGGTGCAGGCCCTGCTCGACAAGGCGGGCAACGGGATGGCGCCCGACAGCGGCACGATCGCGCCGATCGTGAACGGCACGACACTGCCGGCTTCGCCGGGGGAGGCCTTCGCCACCGGGCAGGTCAACAACGTGGCGCTGATGCACGGCGTGGACCGCGACGAGACCCAGCTCGCGTCCGCCTCGACGCCCGCCGACTACGACCGGTTGGTCGCGCAGCAGTACAAGCACCACGCGCCCGCGGTCCGCGAGACGTACCCGCTGAACCGGTTCCCCACGCCCGCCGCGTTCCTCGCCTACCGGACCATCGTCGCCGACTCGAACTCGGTCTGCCCCGCCCTGCTCAACGACGAGCGGCTGGCGCGGCACATCCCGGTCTACGCCTACCAGTTCGACGACACCGACGCACCGCCCGCGTTCTTCCTCGATGCCACCAAGCCGAACGGCGCGTACCACATCGCCGAATCGACATTGCTCTTCCCGGGGAACGCCAAGCTCACACCCAACCAGCAGGCGCTGTCCGACCAGCTCGTCGCGCAGTGGACGGGATTCGCCCGCACCGGCAACCCCACCGTCGACGGCACGCCACGATGGGACCGCTACACCAGGGACAACCCCGTCGTCATGTCGCTCAACGCGGCGGGGGACAGCCAGCTCACCACCGAGATTTCGCGCCAGCACAACTGCGAAAAGCTCTGGAACCGGCTGACCCCGTTCACCGGACGCCGCTGACCGGATGGTCCACAACAGACACTGATCGGTCTGTTGTGGACCATCACGGCAGGTGGCCGCGAGGGCTGACGATGCCGTGGTCGTAGGCGTAGACGATCGCGGCGGCGCGGTCGCGCAGGTCGAGCTTCGCGAAGATGCGCCCGATGTGGCTTTTCACGGTGACCTCGGAAATGACGAGGCTCTCGGCGATCTCGGTGTTGGTCTGCCCGCATCCGATGGCCTGCAGCACATCGCGTTCACGGGTGGTGAGCTGCGCCGCCGGCGTGGTCGCGGGATCGGGGTGCGCCGCTCGCCGGTAGGTGGCGAGCACCCGTGCGGTGACGGTGGGGTCGAGCCAGCTGTCACCGGCGGCCACCGTCCGCACCGCGCGGATCAGGTCCTCGGCCGGTGAGTCCTTGAGCACGAATCCCGCCGCGCCCGCCCGCAGTACGCCGGAGAGCAGTTCGTCGTCGTCGAAGGTGGTCAGGGCGAGCACCGGCGGGAGATCGCCCCGCGCGCGCAGCCGCCGGGTGGCCTCGATCCCGTCGATCCGCTTCATCCGCAGGTCCAGCACGACGATGTCGATCTCGTGCGCGGTGATCGCGGCCGGGACCTCGTCGCCGTCCGAGCACTCGGCGGCGATCACGAACCCGGCACGGCGGCGCAGGATGCGGCGCAGCCCCGAACGCACCAGCTCCTGGTCGTCGACGAGCAGCACCCTCGTCTCCGCCTCGGAGACGGTCACGACGCCGCCGTCCGAAATGGACACCCGAGGGGAGCGGGGCGCCCGCCCGGCACCGGCTGGTCGAGGGGCGCGCTCACCTCGATCGCCCAGTGTCCGTCGTCGCACGGCCGCGTGGTCAGGGTCCCGCCGAGCTGGGCGGCGCGGACGGCGATTCCTTCGAGCCCGGCGCCGTCGTGCTTGGCGCGCCGGTCCGGCTTGCCCTTCGGGAGGGTGTTGCGGACGGTGAGCCGGATCGTCTCGCCGATGTGCAACCCGATGCTGGCGGTGCTTCCCGGCGCGTGCTTGACGATGTTGGCCAGTGACTCCTGGGCGATCCGGTACAGGCCGAGGCCGCGGGTGGCGTCGATCGCGCCGAGATCGCCGCTCTGCTCGTAGTGCACCTGGACACCGGCGCCGCGGGTGTGCTCGACGAGGGTGGGGATCTGCTCGAGGTCCGGCAGCGGCTGGGTGCTCGGCTGGTTGGCCGGCAGCAGGCCGACGCTGCGGCGGATGTCGGTCATCGCGCTGCGCCCGATCCGCTCGGCGTCGGTGAGCGCTTCGATCGCCTCGGCGAGGTCGCCGTCGGTCTGCAGCGCGTGCCTGGCGCCGGTGACGTGCAGCAGGGTGATGCTCAGCGAATGCCCGACCACGTCGTGCACCTCGCGCGCGATGCGCTGCCGCTCCGCCAGTGCCGCCTGGTCGCGTTCGGTGACCCTGCTGGTCCGCTCGGCCGCGAGCGCCCTGATCTGCCAGCGCAGTGTGATGCCGACCTGGATCCCGAGCAGGACGCCGACCGCGTACACCGGTGCTCCTTCGAGCTGGCCCGCCAGCCCGGCGCCGATCGGGATCGCGCACCCGAGCGCGGCGGCGACCAGCGCCACGCGCGGGCGCGAGGTCGCGGCCACCTCGGCCGCCGCGACGGTGAGCAGGCAGGGCGCGATATCGGCCCGCACCGGATGGGCGAGCAGGACCAGCACCGCCGCGGCCACCAGCAGGGCGTCCATCCAGGGCAGCAGCATCCGGCCGCTCAGCGTCCACATCGCCAGGTGCCCGTACGCGAGCACGGCGGCCAAGGCGAGCAGCGCGGGCGGGAGCGCGTGCCGCTGGATCAGCGCGGCGGCGGCGATCGACGCACTCGCCGCGGTGGACCACGCCGGGATCCACCAGGGATACGGCACGCCGAGGCGGGCGCAGCTGCTCTCGATCCGCGCCTTCACCCGTGTCGCCACTACCAGCACGGACTCATCATAGGAAGGAACGGAACCCGCGGCTTCCGTCGACGGACGGCAGCCGGTTTCCTACCACGGTAGGAGGCCGATTGCCGTCCTCGGCTCGAAGCGGAAGAGGCCGGTGGCGCCCTAGTCTCGGACTCCGGACCGAGAGCCGACGCGGGAGGGGACCTCATGGGCTGGCCGGAAACACACCGCTATTACGCGGCCCTGCGCCAGGTGGAGCAGGACCTGGACCACGCCGGTGACGGCACCGTGCCGTGGCGTGCCGAGTACGCCGAGATCTTCGGCGACCGTCGCGGCCTTCTGCTCGCACTGCGACGGCGGTGGGACCTGATGGTGCAGGCGCAGGCCGAGCCGCCCGCCGCACAGCGGCTGCGCGAGCTCGCCGAAGAGCACCCCGGCCTGGTCCGGGCGCTCCACCTCGACACCGCGCGGTTCGGGGCCACGAAGTCCGCGCGGCGGTGGGCGCCCGTCCGCTGCCTGCTCGGCGGTGCGGCATGAACCGGGCGCGGTCGGCGACGGTGTGGGCGATCCGCTACGGGCTGCCGGGGATGGCCATCCGCGTGGCCGCCCGTCGTGGTGACCTGATCGCCAGGATCACCGCGGACGAGGCACTCCGCGAGAACCCCTTCGACGCCTACGACGAGCTGCGCGCCCGGGGTCCGGTGGTGTCCAACCGGCTCCTGAGCGCGACCGCGAGCCACCGGACGGCCAGCGAGATCCTGCGCGGCGACAAGTTCGTGGCCAGCGCCGGGGGCGGGGCGACCGGGCTGCTCGACCGGGTGCTGACCGCCGCGGTCGACCCGAGGGCGCTCGGCCCGGTGGACCCGCCCTCGCTGCTGGTCGTCCAGCCGCCGCAGCACACCCGGATCCGCAAGCTGGTCTCGCGCACGTTCACCCCGCGCGCGGTCAACCGGCTCACCGGGCGCATGCGCGAGGTCGCCGACGACCTGCTGGACCGCATTCCCGAAGGCGAGCCCTTCGACCTCGTCGAGGCGTTCGCCGCTCCGTTGCCGGTCATGGTGATCGCGGAGATCCTCGGCGTGCCGACCACGATGCGGGACCAGTTCCTCCGGTGGGGGAACGAGGCGGCCGCGACCCTCGACCCCGGCCTCGGCTGGCGCGCGTTCTGGCGCGCGGACTCCGCACTGCGGGGGCTGAACTCCTGGTTCGAAGGACATCTCGCGCACCTTCGCCACGCGCCGGGCGAGGACCTGCTGAGCAAGCTCGTCCATGACGTGGAGAACGGTGACCGGCTCAGCGACACCGAACTCCGCGCCACCGGCCTGCTCCTGCTCGGCGCCGGTTTCGAGACGACCGTCAACCTCATCGGCAACGCCGTCCGGTTGCTCCTCGACCATCCCGGGCAGCTCGCCGCGCTGCGCGCCGACCCGTCCGGCTGGGCCAACGCGGTCGAGGAGGTCCTGCGGTACGACTCGCCCGTGCAGGTGACCCTGCGGGTGGCGAGCCAGGATCTCCAGCTCGCCGGCCTGCCGCTGCCCGAGGGCCGCCCGGTGGTGACCATGCTCGGTGGCGCCAACCGCGATCCCGAGGTGTTCGCCGAGCCGCATACGTTCGACGTCACCCGTCCCAACGCGCGCGAGCACCTCGCCTTCTCGGCGGGCATTCACTACTGCCTCGGCGCGCAGCTCGCCAGGCTGGAAGCGTCGATCGCCCTTCAAGCGCTGTTCGAACGGTTCGACGGCCTCGCGCTCGCCGGCTCGCCCACGCGGCGTGGCACCCGCGTGTTGCGCGGCTACACCGAGCTTCCCGTTCGCGCCACCACGAAATCCGCCTCGGTGCCGGGAAAGAGGAGCTGATTCCGCGGTACCGGGCGCCCCTCAGGGCTTGAACAATACATTCAAGCCTGTATGTTTGTTGTCATGGCAACCACGGCACCAGGGGCGGCGCGATGGTGAACAGGGTGTACGTCGTCGGCGTCGGCATGACGAAGTTCGAGAAGCCCGGGCGTCGTGAGGGCTGGGACTACCCTCAAATGGCCAAGGAATCGGGGACGAAAGCGCTCGCCGACGCCGGTATCGGCTACGACGAGGTCGAGCAGGCCTACGTCGGCTACGTGTACGGCGAGTCGACTTCGGGGCAGCGGGCCGTCTACGAGCTGGGGATGACCGGGATCCCGGTCGTCAACGTGAACAACAACTGCTCGACCGGGTCGACGGCGTTGTACCTGGCCGCGCAGGCGGTCAAGAGCGGGCAGGCGGACTGCGCGCTGGCACTGGGGTTCGAGAAGATGAAGCCCGGCTCGCTGGAGTCGACCTACGACGACCGCGAGCAGCCGCTCGGCAACCACCTCCAGGCGCTCGCGGAGATCTCCGAAGTGCTCTTCCCGCCCGCGCCGTGGATGTTCGGCGCCGCCGGGCGCGAGCACATGAAGACCCACGGCACCACGGCCGAGCACTTCGCGAAGATCGGCGAGAAGAACCACCGGCATTCGGTGCACAACCCGTACGCGCAGTTCCAGGACGTCTACACGCTCGACGACATCCTCGGCTCGCGGATGATCTACGACCCGCTGACGAAGCTCCAGTGCTCGCCGACCTCGGACGGCTCCGGGGCTGCCATCCTGGTCAGCGAGTCCTTTGTGGACGCGCATGGGCTGGCGGGGCAGGCCGTGGAGATCGTCGGGCAGGCGATGACCACCGACTTCGCCAGCACCTTCGACGGCACCGCGAAGAACATCATCGGCTACAACATGAACGTCCAGGCCGCACGCCAGGTCTACGACCAGGCCGGGCTGGGCCCGCGGGACTTCCAGGTCATCGAGCTGCACGACTGCTTCTCCGCCAACGAACTCCTGCTCTACGAAGCCCTTGGCCTCTGCGCGGAGGGGGAAGCGGGGAAGCTCGTCGACTCCGGCGACACGACCTACGGCGGGCGGTGGGTGGTCAACCCGTCCGGCGGGCTCATTTCGAAGGGCCATCCGCTCGGCGCGACCGGGCTCGCCCAGTGCGCCGAGCTGACCTGGCAGCTGCGCGGGACCGCGGACGGGCGACAGGTCGACGGTGTCGAAGCGGCGCTGCAGCACAACATCGGGCTCGGCGGCGCCGCCGTCGTCACCGCGTACCAGCGCGCCGAGCGCTGAACCCACCGAGGAGAAGCACATGGGTCAGATCAACGCCTCCGTCGAACTCGACGCCGCTCCCGGCAAGGTGTGGCAGGAGTTCTCCAACCCCGGCAACTTCGAGAAGTGGCTGACCATCCACACCAAGTGGAAGGGCGAGGTGCCCGCCGAGTTCGCCAAGGGCGCGCAGGTGTCCGAAGTGGTCACGATGCTGGGGATGCCCAACACGATCACCTGGACCGTCGACGAGTTCGACGCGCCGAACCGGCTGGCGATCTCGGGCACCGGGATGGCCGGGGTGAAGGTCGGCTTCCGGCTTTCGGTCGAAGCCACCGGTACCGGCTCCACGGCCACGATCGACGCGGAGTTCAGCGGCCAGATGATCGTCGGCGCGCTGGGGAAGGCCGTGGAGAAGGACGGCAAGAAGAATCTCGACGCGTCGCTCGAGAAGTTCAAGGAGCTGGTCGGTGCCTGAAGAGCGGTTCGATCCGGCGGGGCTGGACCGCTGGACGGACGAAACCAGGTTCGAAGTCACCCGCGCGCGGCTCGCCGAGTACGCCGCCGCGACCAACGACCCGATCCCGGCGCATCGTGACGGCGACGTGGCGAGCCCGGTGTTCGCGATCGTGCCGGTGTTCGAGTCGCTGCTGGAACCGGCGCTGGAGGTCGTCCCGGCCGGACTGTTCGGCAGGGTGGTGCACGGGGAGCAGGACTTCCGGTTCCACCGCCCGATCCGGCCGGGCGACCGCCTGGTCGCGCGCGGCAGGATGACCGGCTACCAGGGGCTGCCCAACGGATCGCGCGCCGCGGTGTACCTGGAGACCCGTACCGAGGGCGGCGAACTGGTCAACGAGCAGTACGTGACGTTCTTCGTCCGCGGTTTCGACACGGGTGAGACCCGTGGCGCACTCGCCCCCGGCCACAAGTTCGCCGAGTCGGTGCGATCGGCCGCGCCCGTCGCCACGGTGAACCAGCACGTCGATGACGACCAGACGTTCCGGTACGGCCCGGCCGCGGGCGATCCGATGCCGATCCACCTCGACGAGGAGGTCGCGAAGGGCGCCGGCCTGCCGGGGATCATCGCGCACGGCCTGTGCACCATGGCGTTCACCTCGTGGGCGCTGCTCACCGAGGTCGGCGGGTCCGATGTGGACAGACTGAAGCGGCTCGCGGTCCGGTTCGCCAAGCCGGTGCTGCCCGGTCAGGACCTGGCAACGTCCATCTGGGACACCGGAGACGGTTCCTACGCCTACGAAACCACCATCGGCGACACGGTCGTGATCAAGGACGGCCTCGCCGAATTCACCGACCAGCGGGGAGAAGCGTGATGGGAGCACTCGACGGGCGGGTCGCGGTGATCACCGGTGCCGGGCGCGGCATCGGCAGGGAGCACGCGCTGCTGTTCGCGAAGGAGGGCGCCTGCGTCGTGGTCAACGACCTCGGCGGCGCCAACGACGGCAGTGGTTCGGACGCGGGCCCGGCGGGGGAGGTGGCCGACGAGATCACGGCGGCGGGCGGGAAGGCGGTCGCCAACACCGCGAACGTCGCCGACTGGGCAGGGGCGGCGCGGCTCGTCGAGCAGGCCGTCGCCGAGTTCGGGCGGCTCGACGTGGTGGTGAACAACGCGGGCATCCTGCGCGACGCGTTCATCGCCGGGATCGAGGAGGCGCAGTGGGACGCGGTGCTCGCGGTGCACCTCAAGGGGCACGCCGCGGTGCTGCACCACGCGGCGGCGTACTGGAAGGCGCGGTCCAAGGCGGGTGAGCAGGTCGCCGGTGCGGTGATCAACACCGCCTCGGCGTCCGGGGTGACCCTGCCCAACGCCGGGCAGGCCAACTACGGGGCGGCCAAGGCGGGGATCGCGGCGCTCACCCTGGTCGCCGCCGAGGAGCTGGCACGCTACGGCGTGCGGGTCAACGCGATCGCGCCGATCGCGCGCACCCGGCTCACCCTCGCCACGCCGGGCATGGGCGCGATCTTCGCCCAAGAGGTCGGGGAGGGTGAGTTCGACGCGTTCTCCCCGGCCAACATCTCCCCGCTGGTCGCCTACCTCGCCACCGAGAAGTGCCCGCTCACCGGAAAGGTGTTCGCGGTGCAGGGCGGTGCGATCTCCGAGCTCGCGGGCTGGCACGACGTCAAGGTGATCGAGACCGACGGCGCGTGGACGATCGGCGACATCGCGGGGAGGCTGCCGTGATCGCGTGGTCGGAGACCGATCTGCTGATCCGCGACGCGGTCCGCGAGTTCGTCGGCAAGGAGATCCGGCCGCATCTCGACGCGCTGGAAAGCGGCGAACTGCCGCCGTACGGCATCATCCGCAAGCTCTTCGCGTCGTTCGGCATCGACGCGATGGCGAAGGAAGCCGTCACCGGTCTGCTGGAACGGCGACGGGCCAAGGCCGCGGCCGGGCCTGCCAAGAAGAAGCGCGGTGGCGGGCTCGACCTCGGCGGCCAGGAGACGATGGCCGTGATCGCGATCAGCGAACTGGCCGGGGTCAGCCTCGGCATCGTCGCCTCCGCCGGGGTCAGCATCGGGCTCACCGCGCAGACCATCCTGTCGAAGGGCACCCTGGCGCAGCAGGAGCGGTGGCTGCCGGAGCTGGCGACCTTCGAGAAGATCGGCGCATGGGCGATCACCGAGCCCGATTCCGGCTCCGATGCGTTCGGCGGTATGAAAACCCACGTCCGGCGCGACGGCGACGGATATGTCCTCAACGGACAGAAGACGTTCATCACGAACGGCCCCTACGCGGATACCACGGTGGTCTACGCCAAGCTCGACGAAGGCGACGGAGCGGACCGGCGCGACCGCAAGGTGCTGACCTTCGTGCTGGACAAGGGCATGGCGGGCTTCACGCAGGGCAAGCCGTTCAAGAAGATGGGCATGATGTCCTCGCCCACCGGTGAGCTGTTCTTCGACAACGTCGAGCTCGGCCGCGACCGCCTGCTCGGCGAAACCGAACCCGGCGGGGGCGGGGACAGCAGGGCCGAGGTGAAAACGGGCTTCGCCGCCGAGCGGATGGGCGTCGCCGTGCTGGCGCTGGGGATCATCAACGAATGCCATCGCCGGTGCCTCGCCTACGCGAAGAGCCGGACGCTGTGGGGCCAGGAGATCGGCCGGTTCCAGCTCGTCCAGCTCAAGCTGGCGAAGATGGAAGTGGCGCGCATCAACGTGGAGAACATGGTGTTCTCCACCATCGAAAGGATCCGCGCCGGGACCACGCCGACGCTGGCCGAGGCATCGGCGATGAAGCTGTACGCCTCGGAGGCGGCCACCGAGGTGGCGATGGAGGCCGTGCAGCTCTTCGGCGGCAACGGGTACATGGCGGAATACCGGGTCGAACAGCTCGCCCGCGACGCGAAGTCCCTGATGATCTACGCGGGCAGCAACGAGATCCAGGTGACCCACATCGCGAAGGGCCTGCTCGCGGACTGACCGCCCGATCGGGTGGAGTGCCGGTCCGCACGAGGCGCCGGGGGACACCCGCGCACTCGTGCGGACCGGTTTCGTGTTCCCGTGTGGGAACCGGAGCCCTGGGGGCGGCTCCAGCTTCCAGTGAACCAATTCGGGCCGTCCGGAACCAGTAGTGCCTGGTATAGGGAATTCGGTAGTCCTGCCTCTACCGCCGAACGGGGGCGGTTCCGGACCGGAGCCGCTGCTGTCTCCACTTCGGACCGAGTGGCCGAGCCGGGTGGCGTCCGTAAGGTGGTGGTCAAGCCGTCCGATCCGACCTCCCCGGAGTGCGCATGCTCGAGATCAGTGTTGTCACCTGGGTGGTGACGGTCGGGTTCATCCTCGTTCTGCTCGCCGTCGACCTGGTGCTGGCGGCGGTGCGCCCGCACCGGGTCGGGTTCGCGGAGGCGACCGCGTGGTCGGTGTTCTACATCCTGGTCGCGGTCGGGTTCGGGGTGTGGTTCGCGATGCGGTACGGGGGAGGGGCCGGTGCCGAGTACTTCGCGGGGTACATCGTCGAGAAGAGCCTGTCGGTCGACAACCTGTTCGTGTTCGTGATCATCATGACCACGTTCGCGGTACCGGAGAAGCACCAGCACAAGGTGCTGACGTTCGGGATCATGCTGGCGCTGGTCATGCGCGCGGCGTTCATCGCGGTGGGCGCGACCCTGCTGTCGTTGTTCACGTTCATGTTCCTGATCTTCGGGCTGGTGCTGATCTTCACCGCGGTGCAGCTCTTCCGGCACCGGGACGAGGATCCCGACGTGGAGAACAACGTGGTGGTCAGGGTCGCGCGCCGGTTGCTGCCGACCACCGAGGAGTACGTCGGCGGCAGGCTGGTCGCCAAAGTGGACGGACGCCGGATGGTCACGCCGCTGTTCGTGGTGCTGGTGGCCATCGGCGGGGTCGACCTGCTGTTCGCGCTGGACTCGATCCCCGCCGTGTTCGGGGTCACCGAGGAGCCCTACATCGTGTTCGCCGCGAACGCGTTCGCCCTGCTCGGGTTGCGCGCGCTGTTCTTCCTGGTGAAGGGCTTGCTGGACCGGCTGGTGTACCTGTCCGCCGGGCTGGCGCTGATCCTGGCGTTCATCGGCGTGAAGCTGATCCTGCACTGGGCGCACGTGGACATCGATCCCGCCGTGCCGGAGATCCCGACCCCGGTCAGCCTCGGTGTGATCATCGGGATCCTCCTGGTGGTCACCGTGGCGAGCCTGATCAAGAGCGGCCGGGAACCCGAGGCCAGGGCCCACCCCGGATCCCTGCGCTCCCACCACGACGGTGACGACGGCTGACCGGGGGCTAGGTGGGGCGGGGAGTCCGCTCGACGATCGCCTGCAAGGCCCTCACGTGCCCGAGGAAGCGGGCACGGCCGTCGTCGGTGGCCCGCACCGTCGTCTTGGGCACCCGGCCGGAGTACTTCCGCTGCTGCTCGACGTACTCGTCGTTGCGGAGGGTGGTCAACTGCTTGGACAGCGCGGAGTCCGACAGCGAGACGGCCTTTCGCAGGAACGCGAAATCGCACCAGTCCACTTCGGACAGCGCGGACATGATCGCCAGCCTGGTCGGGTCGGACAGGAGCCGGTCGAGGCCGGGGGTGTGGCCGGGCGGGGGAGCGCTGGTCATCCGGTCTGCCCCCGCTGGGACTTCGCGAGCAGGAACCGGCCCAGCGCGAACAGCGCGGTGAAGGCGGCGCCGTAGAGGACGCCCGCCACCGTGTTGGGGTACTGCGGCAGGCCGGCCGCGTTCGCGATGTCGTGCGTGAACTCGGTGCCGTACTGGAAGATGAGCCATGCGCCCACCCCGCCGACGGCCGCCACCGCGCCGAAGGCCCTCGGTTCGAACGCCTCCCGCGGCCGCACCCCGCGGAGCCGGTTCAGCGGAGCGGACCCGCTCGCGAAGGTGACGGCCAGTGTGACGACCAGCACTGCCACGATCACCAGCGCGACCATCTTCGCGCCGCTCACGGTGACGAAGTCGTTGGCCGCCGTGGCGCCGGCGCACAGCACGAACACCGCCAGAGAGGCCCACCAGGGCAGCCGCGCCGCGCGCCGGGTCCGTTCCTGCTGGGTGCGCACCGTCGCCAGTGCCTCGGCGGCTTGCGACCGCTCGTCTCGTTCGTTCACGACCTCATCTCCTCCTGACTAGTTGCCTACCTAGAAAGTAGATACTACTTTCCGACCGGTCAAGTAGAGGTCGACGAGTGGGTCCCTCGGGATGTGCCCTAGCGTGTCGATGTGGGACTCGTGCGGGCGAAGTGGGTGGCGTTGGCGTGAACGACGTGGTTCGCAGGCTGCCCGTCGGCGCGCCGTGGCGGCGTTCGATGGCCGATCAGGTCCGGGATTTCCGTTCCGAGGGTTTCGTCGGGCGGGGCGAGCAGCGCCGCGTTTTCGCCGCGGCCATGCGCGGCGACCGGGACTGCGCCCGGGTGCTGCTGGTGCACGGCCCCGGCGGGATCGGGAAGTCGGCGTTGCTGCGGCGGCTGGCCGACGACGCCGAAGAGTCCGGGCGCACCGTGGTGCGAGTGGACGGTGAGTACGTGCTCGCCTCCGCCGCCACCTTCGCGGAGCAGGCGGCGGCGGTGCGCGCGATGGACCGGCCGGTGCTGCTGGTCGACGGGTTCGAGCACTGCCAGGCGCTGGAAACCTGGCTGCGCGAGGACTTCCTGATGACGGTGCCGGAGGACGCCGTGGTCGTCGTGGCCGGGCGGCGGCGCCCGCAGCCGCAGTGGACCCTGGATCCGGGGTGGCGCCATCTCGTGCGGTCCATCGCGCTGGAGCCGTTGACCGCGGAGGACGCGGTCGCGCTGCTGGAGGAGCGCGGGGTGTCGAGCGCGCTGCGATCGAGGGTGAACGAGTTCGCGGGCGGGCACCCGCTGGCGCTGTGCCTTGCCGCCGAGGCAGCGGGTGCGGGCACCCCCGGCGACGACACCGAGTGGGAGCCGGGCCCCGACGTCATCGAGACGTTGCTGGCCAGGCTGATCGATCGGGTGCCCTCGGCCGCGCACGTGTACGGGTTGCGGGTGTGCGGGCACGCGCGCCACGTCACCGTCGACCTGCTGCGCACCGGCCTGGCCGAGCAGGACGCCCTCGTCGTGTTCGACTGGCTCAGCGGGTTGCCCTACCTGGAGCCCGGCCCGCACGGGCTGGTCGCGCACGAGCTGGTGCGCGACGTGCTCGACTCTTCGTTCCAGTGGCGCGATCCCGCCGCCTACGCCGAGCTGCACCTCAGCCTGTGGCGCCATCTCTGCGCACGCGCACAGGCCGCGACCGGCAAAGCCGCCGCCGTGGCGGTGTCGGAACTGCTGTACCTGAACCGCTACGCCAGTTCCTCGCACGCGGAAATGTACGACACGCACCTCGAAACGCTGTTCGAACGGGAGTACGCGCCGGGGATGCGGGAGAAGGTGCTGCGCCTGGCGCACGAGGACCAGGGCGACGAGCACGTCCGGCTGGTGGCCCGCTGGCTCGATCGCCAGCCCGGCGCGTTCTCCGTCTACTGCCGGGCGGGCGACCTGGAACCGGTGGCCTTCTTCGCCTGGCTGCGCCTGCACCCGGACACCGATGACCTGACCGGCGATCCCGCGCTCGCTCCGGTCGCGGAGTACCTCGAACGCGCCACCGCGATGCGCGCCGGGGAGTACGCCGGCGTCGCCAGGTTCCTGGTGCCGATGCCCGCCGCCGACCGGTACGTGACCGGGGCGAACCTGCACGCCACGCGCATCTCGACGGAGTCGATCCAGCAGCACAACGGCCTCGCGGTCAGCTTCATGGTGTTGCCGGACGCCGAATCCTTCGGCGCGATGGTCGGGGCGTTCGACTTCCATCTGCTCCGCCCGGTGCCGGAACTCGGCGACGGGGGCTGGGGGATGTTCGTGCACGATTGGCGGGAGGTCCCGCTGGCGGAGCACCTGGAGCGGGTCGTGCCCGCGATCGGCTCGGCGAAGCCCCCGGCGACTTCGCGCGACACCGCTTTGCCGATGTCCCGCGAGGTTTTCGACACCGCGGTCAAGCAGCTGCTGCGCGACTGGCACGACGACGACGTCGCCGCCGCGAGTCCGCTGGTACGGGTGTACGGCGATGTCGATGCCTTGCGCGATGCGGTGTTCGCCGCGGCTGAAGCCCTCGGCGAGGAGCCGCGCCGGCTCGGCCAGCAGCGCGCGGTACGAGCCACCTACCTGGACCGCACCACCACCCAGGAAGCGGCGGCGACCCGCCTCGGCATCCCGTTCGGCACCTACCGGCGCCACCTTCGCGCCGGCCTGAACCACCTTTGCGACGCGCTCTGGAACAGCCGCGCCTAGGGTGCGCCGTGCCGCTCAGCTCAGCGGGTCGATGATGACGCTCGCGAACCGGACGTGGCGCATCCGGACCGTGCCGATCCCGCTGGCCCTGGCCAGCAGGATTCGCGTTCCCTGCGAGGCGCGGTCGTCGAGGCTCGCGCACCGCGCGCAGCAGGGCGCTGCCTCGATCGTGAAGACCTGCCCGCGCTGATCGAGCTGGCTTCCGTTGTAGACGACCTTGACGCCGACCTTCGGCGTTTCCGCGCGGGTAATACCGCTGTGGTCGTGCACGCAGTGCCTCCCGGGCCAGATGTGGTCGCCTCGTGCGTACTTCGGCGAGTACGGCCACCACCCCTTGAGGTCGTGACGTGATCGAGTGTAGCCAAAATCGCCCGCCCGGCGCGTGCGTCACTCGCGGTGGAAACTGTGACCTTGACGTTGACACTGTGACAAGGTCTTCACTGGGCGCAGGAGGTGGTTCCCATCAACTCGCCACACCGGACTGCACCGGACACGCGCCTGCTCGGCGCCCTGGGTGCCGGGAACTCGTCGACGCGGCTCAAGGCCGCGCTGGCGGCAGGCACGCGCCCCGACCCCGGCCTCGCCGACGCGCTCGTGGCGCGGTGCGCGATCGAGCCGGACTTCTTCGTGCGCGACATGCTCACCTGGGCACTGACGCGCCTCCCGGCGGAGGTCACCGTGCCAAGGCTGCGCGCGGAGCTTCGTTCCGAGCACGCCCAGGCCAGGAGCCAGGCGCTGCACACGCTGTCCAAGATCGGGGACGGGACCGCGTGGCCCGCGATCACACGGTCGCTGCTGCACGACACCGACGACGAGGTCGCGCGAAGCGCGTGGCGTGCCGCCGTCGTCCTCGTGCCAGCCGGGGAACGGGAAGGGCTGGCCGCGGACCTGGTCGCACAGCTCGGTCGCGGTGACCGGGCCGTGCGGCTGAGCCTCAGCCGGGCGCTCGTCGCACTCGGAGACGTGATCGAACCCGCACTGCGGACGGGACTGGCGAATGCCGACCCGGTGGTGCGCGCGCACGCCCGCGCCACCGAGCGGCTGCTGCACGACCCGGATGCCGGTTTCGACTCGGCCTTCGACGAGGCGAAGCGGATCGTCGCGCTCGGCCCGGAACGAACGGGAGGATCGGCGTGCTGATCGGCGAGGTGGCGCACCGCTCGGGGGTGAGCACCCGGATGCTCCGGCACTACGACTCCCTCGGGCTGGTGCGCCCGACCGGCCGCACCGTCGGCGGCTACCGCGAGTACTCCGACGAGGACATCCGCCGGATCTTCCACGTGGAAAGCCTGCGGTCGCTGGGACTGTCGCTGCGGCAGATCGGGCGCGCGCTGGCGGACCCCGCCTTCGCACCGTCCACATTGGTCGGTGACCTCATCCGGCGGACCGAGGACCGGGTGAAGCGGGAGCAGGAGTTGCTCGAACGGCTCCGCGCGGTCGATGCCTCGGCGCCCTTCGGCTGGGAGGACGTCCTGCGCATCGTCGAGCTCCTGCACGGGCTCAGCTCGCCCAGTCCCGCGCGGCGGCAGCAAACCGTCCTCGCCCCTGGCGAGGACGTGCCGGTTCCCGCCGAACTGCTGGCCGAGGCGGTCCTCGCCGAAGCCGATCCGAACGTCGCAGGCGCCCTGCGGTGGGCGCTGGCGCGAGCGGGCGGTGACGGTGTCGCGAGCGTGGCGGCCGGTGTGCGTTCGGAGGACGTCGCCGTCCGGCGGCGCGCGGTACTGGCGATCGCCGGGATGTCCGGTGACGAGGCGTCCGCGGTGCTCGCGGAGGCGCTCGGTGACCCGGACGCGACGGTGCGCGGGCCCGCGGCGCTGGCACTGGGCGCGCGCGGCGCCACCGCGGCCGTGCCGGCGCTCGTCGGCATGGTGGTCGAGGGCACGAACGACGTCGAAGCGGCCGAGGTGCTGGGAACCCTGTCACGGGACCCCGTGCGCGCGGAGGAGATCATGACCGCGCTGCGCGGCGAACTCGCCGCGCACACCGCGGATCCCGCGGTGCGGATACGCCTGACCCAGGCGCTCGCCGAGATGCCGGCGAGCATCGCGGTGGACGTCCTGCGGGACTTGGCCCACGACGATGACCGGTCGGTCGCCCTCATCGCCTCGGCACTCGCGAGAGTGCTCGAAGAGCGTTCCCGCGACTGAACCGAAGGGCGTTTCGCTGCCGCCCTCACCCGTCGGCGAGGCGCTGGATGGTGGTGCTGAGCCATTCCCGGAGATCAGCGGGGTCGCCGAGTTCGGAACGCAGCACCCGGCGACGGGTCGAGACGCCGAGCCCGAAGGCGTCATCACGGCGGCTCCAGCGAGTTCGTGTCGAGGAAGGCGGCCAGCGCCTCCGCCGCCTCCGGGCGTTCGCCGGACGCGCGTTGCAGCACGACGAGCGGATCGTCCACCAGCGCTCCGCGGGCTGCTGCACGGCTGGCCGGACTCGGTGCTGCGGTTCGAGCGCGTCCTGCCGTTGCTCGCGGACCTGCACGTGGTGGTTCCCGCGCTGCCGGGCTTCCCGTTCGCGGCCCCGCTCACCGTCCGGCGGCGATGTGGGTGGCACCGTCGCGGAACTCCTCGCGGCCGAGCACCCGGGCCGGGTGGCCGCCCTGCACCCGACGAACGTTGCCCCGCAACACGCGTTCACGGCGGACCCGGCCACGCTCGCACCCGACGCGGCCGAACACGCTCGCTGTCGCGCTCGGCGACTCGCCCGCCGGGCTCGCGGCGTGGATCGTCGAGAAGCTGGAGTCCTGGTCCGGCGAGTCCGCCTTCACCACGGACGAACTCCTCACCTGGGTCACCGCCTACTGGGTCACCGGCACGATCGGCGCCTCTTTCGCCACCTACGCCGGTGACTACGAAGCCGAGCTGGTGATCTGCACGGAAGAAGAACCAGTAGCGTTCTCGGCTGCCATCCGGTCGCGGGTGGTCGCGCGCCGGATTCCGGCCAGCAGCAGGACGTTCGCGACCAGGATGATCGGCCAGGGCGCCGGTTCGAGGATCACGGCGCCGAGTACTGCCCAGCCACCGAGGAGCCAGCCGATGAACGCGGGTGGCGTGATGCCGCGGCGATCCAGCCACAGCACCGTCAGCCCGGCCACGACGAGTGGCACGCCGAAGCTGGCCAGGCTCAGCCAGTAGGCACTGTTCGCCGGGCTCATGGCGGCGAGGTCGTCTCCCCACAGAGCCCCGCTGAACCAGCCGCCGACGTACTGCGCGGCCTTCTCCAGTGTCAGGGCGCCGATCGTGTGCGCGGCCCCGAACAACACCATGAGCCAGCCGGCCCATTTGATCATCACTGCCTCCCGAAGCGTTATACGATGCCGTATAGAGCGAGGTTAGACCGGTTATACGGCACCGTACAATGAGTCGAGAGAGTGAAGTGGGCCACAGCATGGGTGCATTGCGGACGCCGCGCGAGAAGTGGGTCGAGGAGGGGCTGCGGGCGCTGGCCGAAGGCGGCGTGGATGCCGTGCGCGTCGAGGCGCTCGCCAAGAAGCTCGGCGTGACCAAGGGCGGGTTCTACGGCTACTTCGCCGACCGCGGCGCGCTGCTGGACGAAATGCTGGACGCCTGGGAGCGGGAGAGCGTCGACGACGTCCTCGCCCGGATCGAACGAGAGGGCGGCGACGCGCTGGACAAGGTCCAGCTCGCCGGGCGGCTCACCTTCTCCGGCGACCGCCTGCTCCCCATCGACCTCGCCGTCCGCGACTGGGCCCGCCGCGACCACGCCGTCGCCGAACGCCTGCGCCACGTGGACAACCGGCGCATGCAGCTCTCCCGCGACGCGATCAGCACCTTCTGCGACGATCCCGACGAGGTCGAAGCCCGCAGCCTGCTTGCCTTCTGCGCGGCGATCGGCAGCCACTTCCTCGCCGCCGACCACCCCGGCTCCACCCGCGCCCAGGTCCTCGCCCGCGCCGCCGGCCTCATCCTCGACCGGCCGTCGGACGGTCCCGGCCGGTGACCCCGGCGGGCTATTCAGCGCGCAGTGCGAGCTTGTCCGGCGCAGCCCTGGTCGCCGCCGAAGCGGTTCGCGTCGACCGGGATGGGCACCCCGGCGACCTTGGTCTTGTCCGTGTGCTGCCAGCGGGTCCAGCGCTGCCAGCCGGCGGGGCCCGGTCGTAGTTGACCGCCCACGGCACGGTGCCGCCCGCGAAGACCCTGCTGTCCACCTCGCGGCCGGTCAGGAAGCTCTGGCTGGTGTGGACGATCGGGCCGCGGTGGAACCGGGTGCGCACGATGTCCGGGAACTGCTTGGCGCCCGCGGCGCCGTAATCGGGGCAGCGGCCGTCGTGCGGTGCGAATCGCGTGCCAGCCACCTGTGTTACTGGGCGGTAACATATCGTCGGCATATCGAAAATCGGATACGTGCCGGCAACACCGTGCCGACTTGACTGGCGGCATGATCCACGGCGAACCAGCTCGCACGGCGGCCCGTCCCGGCCGATCGCCGGCGTCCGCGTCCTCCCTGGCCGTCCGGACGACGAGAATCGCGATCTACGGCTGCGGGCCGGACGAGGCCGTCCTCTTCCGGGAGATGGCGCCTCGCTTCGGTGTGATGGCGACCATTACCGGTGAAGCGGTGTCCGAGGCCAATATCGAACTGGCATCCGGAATCCGATGCATCAGTATCGGCCATAAAACGCGCATCGCGAACTCGACTCTTCTCGCGCTCAGCAAGGCCGGTGTGGCGTACATCTCGACGAGAAGCATCGGGTACAACCACATCGACGTGAAATACGCGGCGAGTGTCGGTATCTCCGTCGAGAATGTCGCCTACTCGCCCGACAGCGTGGCCGACTACACGCTGATGCTCATGCTGATGGTGGTGCGAAACGCGAAATCCGTCATCCGCCGCACGGACGTGCACGACTACCGGTTGGCCGAGGTGCGCGGAAAGGAACTGCGCGATCTGACCGTCGGGGTGGTCGGCACCGGGCGCATCGGCGCGGCGGTGCTGGACAGGCTGCGGGGCTTCGGCTGCCGCGTGCTGGCTCATGACACCCGTCCCAGTGCCTCCGCCGACTACGTGCCGCTCGACGACCTGGTGCTGCTGAGCGACATCGTAACGCTCCACACGCCGCTCAACGCGGATACGCACCACCTGCTCGACGGGCGGCGCATCGAGCGGTTGAAGCACGGCGCGTTCGTCGTCAACACCGGGCGCGGCGCACTTCTCGACACCGAGGCCCTCGTTCCGGCGTTGGAAAGCGGCAGGCTGGGCGGTGCGGCGCTGGACGTCATCGAAGGGGAAGAGGGGATATTTTACGCGGATCGGCGGAGCGAGCCCGTTGAAAGCAAGCAGTTGCTGCGGCTGCAGGAACTGCCCAACGTGATCGTCAGCCCGCACACCGCCTACTACACGGACCACGCCCTGAGCGACACCGTCGAAAACTCGATTGCCAACTGCCTGAAATTCGAAAGCGGAAACCAGCATGGATAAAGTGAAGGTCGGAATCATCTTCGGGGGCTGTTCCGAAGAGCACACTGTCTCCGTCAAATCCGCGCGCGAGGTCGCGAAGCACCTGGATGCCGAAAAGTACGAACCGGTCTACATCGGGATCACGAAGAGCGGCGCCTGGAAGCTCTGCGACGGCCCTGAAGAAAACTGGGAAGACGGTGCCTGCCGCCCGGTCGCGCTGTCGCCGGACCGGAGCGTGCGCGGGCTGCTCGTGCTGGAGCAGGGGCGATACGAAACGATCGGCCTCGACGTGGTGCTTCCCGTTCTGCACGGCACGCTCGGCGAGGACGGTGCGATGCAGGGCCTGCTGGAGATCTCCGGCATCCCCTACGCCGGCTGCGACGTCCAAAGTTCCGCCCTGTGCATGGACAAGTCCCTCACCTACCTCGTCGCGGGCAGTGCGGGAATCGCCACGCCGAACTTCCGGACCGTCGCGGCGAACGAGAACGTCGATCCCGACGGGCTCACCTATCCCGTCTTCGTGAAGCCTGCCCGGTCGGGCTCGTCCTTCGGCGTCAACAAGGTGTCCGGGAAGGAAGAACTGCCGGGCGCGGTGGAGGACGCGCGGCAGTACGACTCGAAGGTGCTGATCGAAGAGGCCGTCGTCGGCAGTGAGATCGGCTGCGCCGTACTGGGGAACGACCTGGAGCTGATCGCGGGCGAGGTCGACCGGATAAAGCTCTCCCACGGCTTCTTCAAGATCCATCAGGAGAGCGATCCGGA
Organism: Amycolatopsis minnesotensis; assembly: GCF_039529815.1. Classification (NCBI taxonomy): domain Bacteria; kingdom Bacillati; phylum Actinomycetota; class Actinomycetes; order Pseudonocardiales; family Pseudonocardiaceae; genus Amycolatopsis; species Amycolatopsis minnesotensis. The sequence goes on from NZ_BAAANN010000011.1 coordinate 30,901, forward strand.
AAACGGTTCCGAGAACGCCACGATAGTCGTTCCCGCGGACATTCCGGCGGAGTCGCGCCTGCTCGTCCAGGAGACCGCGAAGGCCGTGTATCGCGCCTTGGGGTGCCGGGGGCTCGCACGGGTGGACCTGTTCCTCAAGGAGGACGGGAAGGTGGTGCTCAACGAGGTCAACACCTTTCCGGGCATGACACCGTACAGCCGATACCGGCCGATGATGGCGGCCGCCGGGGTGCCCTTCGCCGAAGTGCTCGATCGGCTGGTGTCACTGGCGTTGACGGGAAAAATGCGATGAGGGAAGATTTCGTCTTCGTGGACGAGCTCCTGCCCGGCGTTCGCTGGGATGCCAAGTACGCCACCTGGGACAACTTCACCGGCAAGCCGGTGGACGGGTACCTGACCAATCGGATCGTCGGCACGAGGGCTTTGTGCGCGGCCTTGGAGAGCGCCCGCGAAAAAGCCGCCTCCTTCGGCTTCGGGCTGCTCATCTGGGACGGGTACCGCCCGCAACGCGCCGTGGAGTGCTTTCTGCGCTGGTCGAAGAAGGCGGAAGACGGCCGGAACAAGCAGCGGTACTACCCGAACATCGACCGGGGCGAGATGTTCGAAAAAGGGTACGTGGCCGAGAAGTCGGGCCACAGCCGGGGCAGCACCGTCGACCTGACGCTCTACGACCTGGCCACCGGTGAGCTCGCGCCGATGGGTGGCGACCACGACCTGATGGACGCGGTGTCCCATCACGGGGCGCCGGGAATCACCGCGGCCGAAGCGCAGAACCGGAAATACCTCTGTTCGATCATGGAGTCCTGCGGTTTCCGCCGGTACGACCACGAGTGGTGGCACTACACGCTGCAGGACGAACCTCATCCGGACACCTACTTCGACTTTCCGATCGCATAGTGGCAAGAAGGGGCGTCATGCCTGACGACCGTGCTGAGCCGTGGACGATCCGGCCGATCCGTGCCGCCGACGCTCCGCGTCTCACCCGGCTGCTGGCCCAGCTCGGATACCCGAGCGAACTCGACGCGGTGACCGGCAGGCTGGCGGGCATCCTGGATTCGACCACCCGGCAGGTGCTGGTCGCGGTCACGGCCGACGACTCCCGCATCGACGGTTACCTGGGTGTCGAGCGGCGGCTGCTCCTGGAACAGGACGAACACGTCGAGATCACCGGCCTGGTGGTCGATTCGGCGGCCCGCCGGTCCGGCCTCGGCCGCACTCTGGTGAACGCCGCCGAACAGTGGGCGTCGCGGCACGGCCTGCATGTGGTCGTGGTCCGGTCGAATGCCGCGCGCACCGAATCCCACCCGTTCTACACGGGAATCGGGTACCAGCGGACGAAGACCTCGCACGCCTACCGCAAGGAGATCCAGGGCGCGCCCGGCAGGCAGGTGTCGTGAGCACGGCCCATGAGCGCGACGGGCTCCCGCGCATCCGGACCGGCGGCGGGCCGGACACCGCCGAGATCGCCCGCGTCCACCTGGCGACGCGGCGAGCCACCTACCGGGGGTTGCTGCCGGACGACGTGCTTGGCGCGATGACCCCGGACTCGGTGGAGAACTGGTGGCGGGCGTACCTGCCGCGGGCGCCGCGGCCGAACACCCTGCTGGTGGCCGAGGACGGCGGCGCCGCGCAAGGATTCGCCTTCCTGCAGCGGGACGGCGGGCGGGGTGAGATCTTCGCGATCCACGTCCACCCGGACACGCAGGGGCGGGGCGTCGGCAGGCTGCTGATGCGGCACGCCCTGGACGTGCTGGGCCGCTGGGGATGCGATCGTGCCGTGCTGTGGGTGCTGGCGGGAAACCATGGCGCCCAACGGTTCTACGGCAGGCTCGGATGGACGCCGGTGCCAGGGGGAGTCCGGGTCGAGAACATCGATGGTGCCCGAGTGGACGAGGTCGGCTTCGAGCTGTCACTTGCCGGCGGGCGGTGAAGCGGCCGGTAGCCGCACCATGACGCGGAGGCCGCCGGCGGGGCGGGGGGCGAGGGTGAGGGTTCCGTCGTGTGCCTGGGTGATGCTCTTGACGATGGCCAGACCGAGGCCGACCCCGGGGTGATCGGTGCGGATGCGCTTGGTGCCGCGCTGGAACGGCTCGACGAGGGTGGAAACCAGGTGCGGGGCGAGCTTCTTGCCGGTGTTCTCGACCGTGAGCGCCACGGTGCCGGGACGAACGCTGGTGGTGACCCACACGGTGCCGCCCTCCGGCAGGTTGTGCACGATCGCGTTGTGCACGAGGTTCGTGGTCAGTTGCAGCAGGAGCGCGTGCGAGCCGGTGGTGGGCGCGATGTCGCCGGAGGTCTCGATGGTGATGCCGCGTTCTTCGGCGAGGGGGAGGAGCGTCTCGGCGGCTTCTTCCGCGGCGAGGGAGAGGTCGACCTGCTCCCGGCTGAAGGACCGCTGATTGGCGCGGCTGAGCAGGAGCAGCGCTTCGGTGAGGTCGATCGCCCTGGTGTTGATGAAGCGGAGGCGCTCGACGAGTTCGCCGGTGTCGCGGTCCGGATCGTTGCGGGCCACGTCGAGCAGTGCCTGCGTGATCGACAGCGGGGTGCGCAGCTCGTGGGAGGCGTTGGCCGCGAATCTCCGCTGTTCGGCGTCATGTGCTTCGAGCTGCGCGAGCATGGTGTCGAAGGCGTCGGCGAGTTCGCGGAACTCGTCTTCGCGGCCCTCCAGTTCGATCCGGTGGGCGAGCGATCCGGTCGCGGCGAGGCGGGTGGCGCTGGTGATGCGGGTCAGGGGCGCGAGCATCCGGCCGGCCAGGATCCATCCTCCGACGAGGCCGAACACCAGCAGGAACGCCAGCATCGCGATCGCCTTCGGGGCGAAGGCGCGCACCAGGTCGGACTGGTTGGGTACGGAAATCGGGCCGGGCGCGCCGTGCCCGCCGGGCGGACCTGGCGCACCGTGCCCGCCAGGTGGGCCGGGCGGGCCCGACGACGGGATGAAGATCACCTCGGGCACGTACCGCAGCAGGAACAGCCAGACGACCGCGAGCAGCAGGACACCCGCGACCATGATGAACCCGGCGTAGCTGAGGGTGAGTTTGAGGCGAGCGCTCAGGCCGGGTGCCCTAGCCACGGGCCCCTCGCTCAGATCCGGTGTCGATGCGGTAGCCGACACCGGCCACGGTGGCGATGAGCCAGGGTTCGCCGAGCCGCTTGCGCAGCGCCGAGACCGTGATGCGCACGGCGTTGGTGAACGGGTCGGCGTTTTCGTCCCACGCCCGTTCCAGCAGCTCCTCGGCGCTGATCACCCCGCCTTCGGCGGCGACGAGCACTTCGAGCACGGCGAACTGCTTCCTGGTCAGCGCGACGTACCGGCCGTCGCGGTAGACCTCGCGGCGGAACGGATTCAGCCGCAGGCCCGCGATCTCCCGCACGGGCGGCCGGTTGTGCGCGCGCCTGCGGTCCAGCGCCCTGAGCCTGAGCACGAGCTCCTGCAGTTCGAACGGCTTGGTGAGGTAGTCGTCGGCGCCGAGTTCGAATCCGGAAGCCTTGTCGTCGAGCCGGTCGGCGGCGGTGAGCATCAGGATCGGCATCCCGCTGCCGGAGGCGACGATGCCTTCGGCGATCTCGTCACCGGACGGCCCGGGAATGTCGCGGTCGAGGACGGCGATGTCGTAGGCGTTGACGTTCATCAGTTCGAGCGCGGTGTCGCCGTCACCGGCGATGTCGGCGGCGATCGCTTCCAGGCGCAGCCCGTCGCGGATGGCCTCGGCCAGGTAGGGCTCGTCCTCGACGATCAGCACGCGCATGGTCCCGATGCTACGAGCCCGCGCATATCGTCGGCATACCGGAAACCGCATACGCGCCGGCAACACCGCACTGCCTTGACTGGCGGCATGCCCTACCGCGAACCAGTGCGAACAGCGGCCCGTCGCCCCCGATCGACGGCGTCCTCGACCGTCCGGAGTGCACTCGGCAAGGCACACGGCGCCGTCCCCGACCCCGTGCCGGTCTTCGACGACGGGACCCCGGCCGTGGCCAACCTCGACCCCGATCTGCTCGCCGCCCTGCGCGAAGCGGCGGCCGACGCCGCGGACGACGGGGTCGAAATCTTCGTCAACGGTGGCTGGCGTTCCCCGGAGTACCAGGAACAGCTGTTGCGCGAGGCGATTTCGAAATACGGCTCGGCAGCCGAAGCTGCCCGGTGGGTGGCCACCCCCGGCACCTCTGCCCACGTGGCCGGGGAGGCTGTCGACATCGGACCGTCCGCTGCGAGGGCGTGGCTGTCCGAGCACGGCGCCGGATACGGGCTGTGCCAGATCTACCGCAACGAGCCGTGGCACTACGAACTGCGCCCCGAAGCCGTCGAGCACGGCTGCCCGCCCATGTACGCCGATCCGACGCACGACCCGAGGATGCGGCGGTGACCGGCGCGCGGCACGGCCGAGCCCCGCTTCGCCGACCGCATTGACCCCACCGTCGAGGACGCGATAGGTTGACGACATCGGCGCCTTCACCGGCTCTGCCCGGCGACCGATCTCGGCTGCGGTGTTTCAGGTCTGCCCGCATCGACACGCTCCCACCGCCGCACAGCGGTGAGCACATCGAACGCCTCGACGTCCCCCGCTCTTTGCAGCTTCGGGGTACTCGTCCCTGCCCTCGAACCCCGCGTCGAACCGCGGCCCTGTCGCCGAGCGCACGCAAAGAACGGAGTAAAGCCCATGAGTACCACCAGAATCACCGACGGTCTCGAACGAACGGTCATCGAGAACATGCTCGATCGCAACCGCGAGGCCCTGATCGAGACCGCGCGCGGTCTCTCCGAGGCCGACGCCCGCCGACGGCTCGTCACCTCGCTGACGACACCGATCTCCTTGCTCAAGCACGCCGCGGGCGCCGAACGGATCTGGTTCCAGCGGTTCTGGGGCGGCCTCGACGAGTCCGAATGCGACGGATACTCGAAGCGGGACGAGGGCACCTTCACCGTCACGGACGACGAGTCGCTGGCCGACGTGATCGCCGAGTTCGAACGCGCGAGCCGGCGATCACGGGAGATCGCCGCCCGCTTCGACCTCGACGAAACCAAGGACATGCCCGGTGAAGGAACGGTCAGCATGCGGTGGACCCTGCTCGCCATGATCGAAGAGTTCGCGCGGCACGCGGGACACGGCGACATCCTGCGCGAGCAGATCGACGCGGACCCGCGGCCGAACCCGTGAGACCCCCGCCGCCCTCGACCGTCCATTGTGGATAGGGGCAGTCGAGGGCGGCGGCCGCGAGGTACCGGCACCGGCACAGGGGGCGGCTTGCGCCCCCGGCCACCGCACCTCCGACGGGGCGCGACACCGCGCCTGTGCTCTCGTTTCACGGCTTCTTCATCGCGACTTGCCATCCTGGCGTCGCCAGAAGGCGACAACGAGGAAAAGGGGTACGTCGTGAGCAGGACCAGTGTCCGCCGCTCCGTAACAGCCGTGCTGACCGCCGCCATCGCGGGTGCGGTGCTGACCGGCGGCATGGCCGAAGCCCGACCGGCGCAGCCGGACCCAACGCACTCCGACACCAGAGCGGTGCTCGGCAGATACCAGGCGAAGGCGGGCCCCGGTGCCGCGGTGTACGCGGGCGATGCCGCCGGTTCTTGGCACCTGTCGGCGGGGACCGCGGCGATCAACGGCCCCGTGCGGGCCATCACGCCCGACGACCACTTCCGGATCGCCAGCCAGACCAAGACCTTCACCGCCGCGGTCGTCATGCAGCTGGTCGACGAGGGCAAGATCGAGCTGGACGGGCCGATCGAGCGCTACCTGCCCGGTGTGGTCGACGGCAACGGCTACGACGGCAGCAGGATCACCGTCCGGCAACTGCTCCAGCACACCGCGGGCATTCCCGACCCCAACGTGTTCGCCTACGCCCAGAAGGCCGCCGGGATCGTCAAGCCGGACGGCAGCGTGGAACTCGCCGACCTGGTGCGGGTCGGGCTGCAGAACTTCCCGCCCGCGTTCCAGCCCGGTGCCGGCCTCGCCTACTCCAACCTCGGCTACCTCATCAACGGGCTGCTGATCCAGCAGGTCACCGGTATGCCGGTGCGGGATGCGATCACCAGCCGGATCATCACCCCGCTCGGCCTCACCCAGACCACCTACCCCGCGTCGGGCGACCGCTCGCTACCCGCCCCGTACCTGCCCGGGTACACCGGCGGCAGGATCGGACCGTTCTTCTTCTGGACCGAGACGGGCTCGGCCCCGTTCCTCAGCGAGCCGTCGATCGAAGGCTCGGCGGGCGCGGTCGTCTCGACGCTGCCGGACGTGTCCAAGTTCTACCGGGCACTGCTGGACGGCAAGGTCGTTTCCGCGGCCTCGCTGGCCGAGATGCAGAAGGTGCAGCAGACGCCAGGAATCCCGGAGTACCGGGGAGTCGGTCTCGGCCTGCAGGAGATCGCGCTGCCGTGCGGCGGGGTCGCCTGGTTCCACAATGGATTCAGCCCGGCCGGCTGGGCATCGGTGACCGCGGTGACCGAGGACGGCAGGTACGCCTCGATGGTGACCAACACGATGGAAATGGCGGGCACCCGCCCGCTGGCCGTGGACGTGGTCGACACGGCGCTCTGCGACATCCGCTGACGAGGTGAGCCCGGCGGTGGTTTCCCGGCAGGGGAACCACCGCCGCTGGCCCTCCGGCCGCTCGCCGGGAAGCCGATCAGAACCAGTGGCTGCGGCCGGCCACCTTGGTGCCGGCGCGCCCCAGCACGGCCAGTACGAGGCCGATGACCACGAGAGCGATACCGATGGACCACAGAACCGGAATGGAAGCGACGAAACCGATAATCAACAAAATCACGCCGAGTACTATCAACGGTCAAGCCTCCTGAAATGGGGGTTCGGGGAGAATCGTCCAGTGGGCGGCAGCTCAGTCCTTGACCGCGTCTTTGATCTTCTCGCCCGCCTGCTTGACGTTCCCCTTGGCCTGATCCGTCTTGCCCTCGGCCTCGAGTTCCCGGTCCCCGGTGGTTTTGCCGAGACCTTCCTTGGCCTTGCCCTTCAAGTCTTCTGCCTTGTTGCCGATCTTGTCGCCAGCGCTCATAAGAAATCCCTTCGGTGCAGGACTGGACAGCTCAAGGGGAGGATGCCCGTGGCGGTCGGTCCTGAAACTCGTTCGCGTGAAGTTCCTTATTTTCCGGTCAGCGGCCGACTTCGTTCTGGCAGGACGACAGGCAGGCCCGGTGCCGGACGCGGATTTGGTGCCGCGGGGAGGTGTGCGACCCGGCCCCGCCGGGTACTCCCCCTGGTACGGACGCTTCGAGGCCCTGCTCTCGCTTCCGCGTTCCGATCTTCGTTGTGCCAGGGCCTTTCGCGTGCGCGCCGGCACCTCGTGACCTGCCCTGACCGCGCACGCCGGAGGAACGAGTGACCACTTCGGACAAGATCAACTTCGACGCCTGCGGCCCGGACGCCATGATCGGTGCCCCGGTTCGCGACAACGACGGTGGCAAACTCGGCAAGATCGAGGCCGTCTACTTCGACGACGGCGGCACCAAGCCGGAATGGGCCGCGGTGAAAGGCGGCTTGTTCGCCGGTCACCTCACCCTGGTGCCGCTGGAGCGCGGCAAGTGGGACGGCGCCGAACTCACCGTGCCGTTCGACAAGGCCGCGTTCCAAGCAGCGCCGCACCACGTACCCGACGACGCCCTCAGCGAGAGCGAGGAACAGGCTCTTTGCCACCACTACGGGATATCCGCCGGCCAGGACCGCCGCGGCGAACACGGCTAGGTTCTAACGACACGACAGCGATGCGCTGCGGCAGGCCGCGCCGGATGAACAGTTCTGGCCTCGCTGTCATGCTGTGGCGGCGCGTCCGAGGCCGACTTCGTCCGTTCGGCTGAGCGGCCACGCCTGGGATCGGCGATCCGGTGGAGCCGCGACCCTGGGGTGATCGACGGCGGCGTTCCGTTGCCACGGCTGGAGTCCTAGCTGAGCAGGGCGCTGAGGCGCTGTGCCGCCGCCATTACCAGGCGGCCCAGCGCGTCCGGGTCAGGGGCCTCGAACAGCGACAGCCCGATGCTCGTCCCCGGCCGGTCGGAACCGGGCACGGCCGCCGATATTCCGGTGATCCCGGGCGCTATCTCTCCCTTCGAGACCGCGAATCCGCGCTCTCGCGCCAGTGCCACCTCGGCGCGCTCGCCGGGAACCGGCGGACTCGCCGCCAGCAGGGCAAGGCCCGCCGAGCCGCGGCCGATCGGGTCGAGCTGGCCGGTGCGGAACGCCACGTGCATCGCGGCGCGGCGGGGCTCCACGATCATCAGCATGCGGGCCTGTTCCGCGTTCTCCCGCACCACCAGGTGTCCCGACGCCTGCGCCGAATCCGTCAGCTCTTCCAGCACCGGGCGCGCCAGCGTGCGCAGGTCCTGCTCCACCGGTTCGGCCAGCCGGACCAGGCCCGTGCCCAGCGAGATGCGCTTGAAGCGGTCACGACGGCAGAGGTAGTGCGCCTCCAGCGTCCGCACCAGCCGGTGCGCGACCGTGCGGTGCACGCCGATGCCGTCGGCGATCTCGGTCAACGTCAGCCCCTGCGGATGCCCCACCAGGAGTTCCAGCGCCTGCAACCCGTGGTGCAGGGTCTTCGACGTGCCGGACGCCGGCGGCGTCGATTCCATAGTGGACACACGGCTCCCTTGACGAGGTGACGGGCGCGATCTATCGTCCTCTCAATAATCGCACACTGCGTGCGAATATAGCACGCAACGGATAGCTGGGCCAACGGAGGTTCCGATGACGGTGGTGGCGACCGAAGACGTCGTGGCCGTGCACCAGCTCTACGGACGGCAAAGCCATGCCATCGACTCGGGCCGCGCCGCCGAGTGGGCCGCCACCTTCACCGCGGACGGTGAATTCCACTCGCCGAGCTATCCCGAGCCCGCCATCGGCACCGGCGGGCTCACCGCGTTCGCCGCGCGGTTCCACGAGTCCGGCGAGCAGCTCCGCCACGTCGTCAGCACGGTCCACGTCCGGCGGGGAAACACCACGGACACCCTGTTCGCCGACGCCTACCTGCAGATCGTCGCAAGCACGCGCCTGGTGCGGCTGACCGTCCTCGAAGACGAACTGGTTCGCACCGAAGGCGGATGGCGGGTGCGGCGGCGCACCGTCCACCGCGATTCCTGACCACGGAGGAGAAAACCACGATGATGGGCAACGAGCCCTCGGGGCCGGGGCGGGTCCTGCACCAGCCGGTCCTCACCCGGTACCCGGAGTTCCCCGGCAAGGTCGCCGTGGTCACCGGCGCCGCCCGCGGGATGGGTGCCCGCTTCACCACCGCGCTCGCCACGCGCGGGGTCGACGTGGTCGGCGGCGACATCGACGGCGACGCGATGGCCGCCACGGCGGCCGAGCTGACCGCGGCGCTTGACGAGAGCTCCCTGGAAGCCGGCCCGGGCCGGATCGTGCCCGCCGTCCTCGACGTCACGAAGGCGGCCGACCACCTGGCACTCGCTCAGCGCGCCGTCGACGAGTTCGGGCGGATCGACTTCTGGGTCAACAACGCCGGGATCTTCCCGTTCGCCGAGATCGCCGACATCGCCCCGGAGCAGATCCGCGCGACGCTGTCGGTGAACGTCGAGGGCGTGCTGTTCGGCGCGCAGGCCGCGGCCAAGCACCTGCCTCCCGGCGGCGCGATCGTCAACATGTCCTCGGTGTCGGCCGTGCGCGTGCGCAAGGGCCGCGGTGCCTACTGCAGTTCCAAGGCCGCCGTCGCGCACCTCACCGAGTCTCTCGCCGTCGAACTCGGCGACCAGGGCATCCGGGTCAACGCGATCGCGCCCGGCTACATCGACACCGAGATGACGCGCTGGATCCAGGACGACCCGCCCGCACTGGCGAAGGCACTGGACGCGGTACCGCTGCACCGGATCGGCTCGCCGGAGGAAGTCGCGGGCGTGCTGCTGTTCCTGCTCTCCGACAGCGCCCGGTACGTCACGGGGCACAGCATCGCCGTCGACGGCGGTTCCCGGCATGTCTGAGCACGTCCGCTACCCGGACGTTGTGCTGGTCACCGGCGCGGCGGCCGGCATGGGCGCGTCCCACGCCCGTGCGCTCGGTGCCCGCGGCGTCCACGTCTGCGTCGCGGATGTCGCCGATCCCGCGGAAACCACCGAAAAGATCCTCGCCGACGGGGGATCGGCGTCCGCGCACCGGCTCGACGTCACCGTCGCCGGTCAGTGGGCCGCGGTGCTCGCCGAGATCCGCGAGCGGCACGGTTCGCTCGGCGGGCTGGTGAACAACGCCGGGATATCGCGACGGCTGGAGTTCCTGGACACCACCGCCGAGGTGTGGGACGAGGTGCTCGCGGTCAACTTGACCGGGCCGTTCCACGGGATGCGCGCCGCCGCACCGCTGATGCGGGACTCCGGCGGCGGGTCGATCGTCAACATTTCGTCCATCTCCGGCCAGATCGGCTACTTCTCGCCCGCGTACTCCGCCAGCAAGTGGGGCCTTACCGGACTGTCCAAATCGGCCGCAGGCAACTTCGCGCGCTGGGGAATCCGGGTCAACTCGGTCCACCCCCGGACTGGTCGGAACCGCGCTGCTCGCGGGCGCGGACACCTTCGTCAAGTCCGCTGTGGACAGTGTGCCCGCTGGTCGGATGGCGAGGCAGGACGAGATCACGGACGCGGTGCTGTTCCTGCTCTCGGACCGATCGAGCTACATGACCGGCAGCGAGGTCACCGTCGACGGCGGCCTCGTTTCGAACGGGCTCTACCACCGCATCGTCGCGGAGTCGGGAGGTGACCTCGGATGAGCACCGGGGAAGAGTTCGACGTCGTCGTGATCGGGGGCGGGGGAGCGGGGCTCGCGGCCGCCGTGTCCGCGGCCGAGCGCGGCGCGTCCGTCCTGCTGTTCGAAGCCGAGAAAGAGCTCGGCGGATCGACGCGGCTGTCCGCAGGCATGTTCACCGCCGCCGGTACGAGCGTCCAAACCGGACTGGGCATCGACGACACGCCGGAGAAGTTCTTCCAGCACTACATGGACCTCAACCAGTGGCAGCTCAAGCCGGGGCTGGTGCGGGCTTTCTGCGAGGAGGCAGGGCCCGCGCTGGAATGGTTGATCGGTCTCGGCGCCGAGATCCCCGCGAAGGTGTCGCACAACGCGCATTCGCCCGGCCTGACCCGCGCCGGTGTCGAGGACGTGTGGCGCGGGCACGTCCCGAAGGACCAGGGCTACGGCCTCGTGCAGGTCCTGGACAAAGCCCGCCGGAAGGCAGGCGTCGAAGCGGTGGTGAACACCAGGGTCGACCGGCTGCTCGTCGAAAACGGCCGCATCACGGGCGTGGTCGCGGACGGGATCGACGTCCCGGCGCGCGCCGTCGTCGTCGCGAGCGGCGGGTTCGCCCAGGACCCGGCACTGCGCGCGCGCCACTACCCGGACGCGGATGCCGCGGGCGGCGCCCTGTTCGTCGTCGCGGCACCCGGCTCACGGGGTGACCACTTCGGATTCGGCGAACAGGTCGGCGCCGCGATCACCGGCGACGGCTGGGGCCTGCTGCTGCCCACCGCCTACTTCCAGCGGCTGCACCACTGGCAGTCCGGGTTTCCGCCGGTGTCGCGGGTGATGGTCAACGGCCGCGGCAGGCGGTTCATGAACGAGGACGCCTCCTACGCCGTCTCCAGCGGGATCATCGACGCCCAGGGCGGTCCGGTGTGGACGGTCTTCGACGAGCAAGCGCGGCTGAGCCTGCCAGCCGGGTACGCGCACTGGGATGCCGCCCACGTCCTAGCCGAAGCCGAGGCCGGGCGCACCGTGCGCGCCGACAGCGTCGAAGAGCTGGCCGGGAAGCTGGGCGTGCCCGCCGACGCGCTGCGGGCGACGATCGACCGCTGGAACACCCAGCTACCCGAGGGCGGGGACGACCCCGATTTCCTGCGCCACCACTCGCTGATCGCCAAGGGCCGCACCGAATCCGTTGAGCCGATCGGGAAACCGCCCTTCTACGCGGCGCACACGCTGCCCGCCGAACTCGTCTGCACCCACGCCGGGCTGGAGATCGACGGCGGCGCCGCCGTTCTCGACGCGCGAGGCGGGCGCGTGCCCGGGTTGTACGCCGCGGGGGAAGCCGGAGCCGGCGTGCTCGGGCCGCGGTACGTCGGTGGCGGCAACGCCGTCGCCAACGCGATCACCATGGGCCGGGTCGCCGGCCGAGCCGCGGCCGCCCGCTGAGCGGCCACCCACACCGAGCCGAGGACAACCCATGACCGTCCACAACGGATCCACCGGCACCGAGGTCGGCAGCCGCACCGTCCGCAAGGTCGCCGTGCGGATCATGCCGATCGTCGGCCTGCTCTACATCTTCAACTACCTGGACCGGGCCAACATCGGCTACGCCCAGCTCGGCATGTCGAAGGAACTGGCGATCGACGCCGCCACGTTCGGCGCGGCGTCGGCGATTTTCTTCCTCGCCTACGTCGTGTTCGAGATTCCCAGCAACATGATCATGAAGCGCGTCGGCGCGCGGCTGTGGCTGAGCCGGATCGCGGTGAGCTGGGGCATCGTCACGGTGGTCACCGGGTTCGTCGCGAACACGACGCACCTGGTGATCGCGCGCATCGTGCTCGGCATCGCCGAAGCAGGGCTCTTCCCCGGGCTGCTGCTGTACCTGACGCTGTGGTTCCGCGGGAAGGAACGCGGCCGCGCCATCGCCACGCTCGCACTCGCCCAGCCGATCGCGCTGATCCTCGGCAGCCTCACCGGCGGCTGGATCCTCGACCACGCGCACTGGTTCGGCATGAGCAGCTGGCAGTGGGTGTTCGTGCTGCAGGGCGCGCCGGCCGTGCTGATCGGCGTCGTCACTTTCCGCTGGCTACCGGACAAGCCGGCCGACGCGCGGTTCCTCACCGAACAGGAGCGCCGCTGGCTGCAGGCGGAGATCGACAAGGAGTACGTGCCGGAGGAGAAGGAGACCTTCCTCGGCCAGCTGCGCGCCATCCGCAACGGCAAGGTGCTGCACCTCGCCTTCGCGAACCTGTTCATCGCCTGCGGCCTGTACGGGCTGACGTTCTTCCTGCCGCTGATCGTCAAGCAGCTCGACTCGAAGTACTCCTCGACCAACATCGGCCTGCTCGGTGCGATCCCGTACGTCGTCGGCGCGATCGGCATGGTGGTGCTCGCGCGCAACTCCGACCGCACCGGGGAGCGCAAGGGACACGTGATCGCGCTGGTGCTCGTCGCGGCGCTGGGCTTCTTCGGCGCGATCCAGTTCAAGTCGGTGCCCGTGCTGTCGCTGGTGAGCCTGTCGTTGGCAGCGATCGGCGTGCTCGGTTACCTGGCGCCGTACTGGGCGATGGCCGCGAAGGTGCTGTCGAAGGAGCACACCGCCGTCGGACTGGCCGCCATCAACTCGATCGCGGCGCTGGGCGGGTTCTTCGGCCCGTACGCGATCGGGCTGGCCGCGACCGACACCGACGTCACGGTCGGGCTCTACTTCCCGATCGGCTGCCTGGTGGTCTCGGCGGTCATGCTCGCCTTCCTGCAGGTGCCGCGGGAAACGGGGGCGCGTCGGTAGGGCGCGCGCGTCACCGCTGTCCGTGCCGAGGCCAGCGAGCGGGGGCAGACCGTCTTCGGCGGGGATGCCGACGGAGCCCGAGTCGCTCAACAGCTCGTTGAAGGAGCTCGCGGTGTCCACATCGGAGGCAACGGGGCACCAGGTGCGGGTGAGCGGCATCGAGGTGCTGCCGCCGTTCGTGCTGTACGGCCCCGACCGGATGACCGCGATGACTACTCCGACTTCGCCAAGGCATGGGAGCAGCGCCTGCGCACCCTGGAGCCGACCGAGCCGACCGAGCCGATCGCGTTCCGGCGGCAGGGCTCCGGCGACTACGAGATCCCCTCGCCGCACCTGGAAGAGGGCCTGGAGCCCGTCGGCCGCACGGGTTTCGGGCCGCACGTGCGCGGCTGACCGCTGATCAGCGACCCACCTCCCGGTCGGCCCAGCCGGCGACGGCCCGGAAGTAGTCGGGTGCGTTGGGCGCGTAGTTGATCGCGTGCCCGTAGCCGGACAGTGCGTAGGTGTGCAGGTCCGCGGCAGGCGAGTAGTACGGCAGCTCGGTCCGCTTGATGCCGTTCGCGGACGAGCAGTCGGTGGCGAGCAGGCCGCAGAAGACGGGGTCCTGGCCCAGCGCGATCATGACCGGCTTGTCGATCAGGGCCGAGTACGGCGTGATCACCCCGAGCGCGAACAGGTCCAGCGCCTGGGTGTGCACCGAAGTGTCCTTTGTGGCCTCGTCGAAGGCGATGGCGCCCGGCACCTTCGGGCCAGGCTGGTGGAAGAGCGAGTAGCGGCTGCCGGGCAAGGAGGTGATGTAGGCGGGATCGCGGACGGCCCCGGCGAACTTCGGGTCGAGCACCGCCGGGTACATCGAGGTGAACACCGGGATCGCGCCACCGAGGTTCACCCGGTGCGCCAGCCCGGTGATCAGGACGCCGTCGACGTCGTGGAAGGTGGCGGCCTCGACGATCGCGATCGCGGATCCGTACGAATGGCCGCCGAGGACCACCTTGGCGAACCGCGGGCCCCGTTCGCCGGATTTCAGCTGCTGGATGACGTCGTGCACCGTGAAGGCCTCGGTGATCGTGGTCAGCAGGACGCTCAGCGGGATGGAGCTGGCGCCGGTGCCGAGCCGGTCGAGTGCGAGCGTGGCGTACCCGGCCCGGTTCATCGCCTGCCGGTAGGACCGGATCTCCGGCTGGTACCCGATGTCCCAGTACGAGCTGTTGTAGGTTCCCCCGGGGACGAGGACGTGCACCGTGCTCGCGCCACCGTCGGGGACGCACAGCGTGCCGTGCATCGTCTGGGAAGTGGCGACGAGCGTCACCGGGAAGGACATCTCCCGGCAGGACGACCCGGCCGCCTGCGCGACGCCGGGTGCCGGCAGGAAACCGAACAGCGCGATGGCCGAGGCGATGGCGATGAAGCGGCGGGTCGAAGCGCGGCGCCTGCCGCGGAACAAGTACACGGGCGATTTCTCCAGTCGTGACTGATGCGGGGGATGGATCAGGTTCGCGGCACCGCGGTCATCGGCATCCGGTCGGGATGGGCGGCCGAGGTCACCTTGGTCCGCACTGGTTTCCCCGGTACCGGGACGAGGCGCCACCGGGTCATGACGGTGGCCGCGACGATGGTGATTTCGGTTTGCGCGAACGACTTTCCGATGCACTGGCGGGAGCCGGTGCCGAACGGGACGAACGCGCCCTTCGGCACCAGTGCGGCCCGCTCCGGCAACCAGCGGTCCGGGTCGAAGCGGTCCGGATCGTCGTAGTACCTCGGGTCGAAGTGCAGCGAGTACGGGCTGAGCATGAATTCCGTTCCCGCGGGCAGCGGGAATCCGCCGATTTCGACCTCCACCAGCGCCCGGCGCATCAGAATCCAGATCGGGTACATCCGCAGCGTTTCGGTGACGACCCGCCGGGTGTACTCCAGCCCGGGCAGGTCGTCGACGGTGGCGGGACGGCCGGCCAGCACCTGGTCCAGTTCCGTCATGATGCGCCGCTCGATCTCGGGATGCCGCGCGACCTCGTGGAAGAACCACGTCAGCGCCACGGCGCTGGTCTCGCTGCCCGCCGTCAGCAGGGTGATCACCTCGTCGTAGACCTGCTGATCGGTCATGCGGTCACCGGTGTCCTCGTCGGCGGCGAGCATCAGCATGGACAGCAGATCGCCGTGGTCCTCGCCGTCCGCGCGCCAGGAGGCGATCACTTCGAGCACGATGTGCCGGAGCCGTTCGATGGCCCGGTCGAACCGCCGGTTGGCGGGGATCATCGGCAGGTGCTCGAAGATCTTCGGGGACAGCGCCCTGATCATGCCCTCCTTGAGCACCACCGGGATCGAGCGGCGCGCCTCGGCAACGGCCTGCTTGCCCAGTTCGGTGGAGAACAGCGTCTCGCCGACGATGGTGATCGCCAGGCGTTGCATGTCGTCGTCCACCTGCCGGACCTCGCCCGCCCGCCAGCTCGCGGTCAGGTCCGACGTGGCGTGCGCCATCGCCTTCGCGTAGGAGGCGATGCGGGCGCGGTGGAACGCGGGCTGCACCAAACGGCGCTGACGCCGGTGGAAAGCGCCCTGCGACATGACCAGCCCGTTACCCATGAACGGCCGGAACCGGTCGAAAATCGCACCCTTCGAGAAATTCGCTCCCTCGGTCACCAGTACCTGGTTGACCAATGCCGGATTCGTCAGGAAGAACGCGCGAATCGGGCCGAGGTGGATCTCGACCACGTCGCCGTGTTCGCGCAGCGAGGAAGTGAACTCCACGCGATGGCGCAACAGCGACGGCGTGTGCCCGAAAAAGATCAATCGGCCGGGGGCGACTGGGGCAGGCATTCCCTCTCCTCGGCTGAGTGGGGCGGATGAGCCACCATAGGCGTCGCCCAGCTCGTCGCGACAGTACCCGATGGTGGAAATGCCATCACGCGGATGGCCCTGTCCGGTGTGCACGCGGGGTGAGTAAGTTTGCGGGCTCCCAGCTGAACGAGGTGTTCGGGCAATGCCGCAGCAACAGGACTGGGTTCCCGCGGGTATCGATACGGCGACCCCGAGCGGGGCTCGGACGTACGACTACTTGTTAGGAGGCGCACACAACTTCCAGGCCGACCGGGATGCCGCGGTGTACGCCGAAAAGATCATGCCGGGAGTCCGTGACATCGCCCGCCTGAATCGAGCGTTTCTCGGCAGGGTCGTCCGGTTCATGGTGCACGAGGGAATCCGGCAGTTCATCGATCTCGGCTCGGGAATTCCGACCGTCGGCAACGTGCACGAGGTCGCGGCCGGGATCCACCCGGACTGCCGGGTGGTCTACGTCGACCGCGATCCGATCGCGGTGGCGCACAGCAGATTGTTGCTGAAGCCGATCGGCAGCGCGGCGATCGTGGAAGCGGATTTCGGTGACCCCGAAGCGATCTTCACCAGCCCGGAGGTGCGCCGCCTGCTCGATCTGAGCGAGCCGGTGGGCGCGCTGATGGTGGCGCTGCTGCATTGGATTCCGGACGAGAAGGGCCTTCTCGCGCTCCTTGCCGAACATCGGGCACGGCTCCCCGCTGGGAGTTATCTGGCGATTTCGCACCTGAGCAGTGATCAGCAGGCCGCCAGGATCGACGGCGCGGTGGAGATGTTCAACGGGGCGAAGGGCCGCGACAAGGCGACCACCCGAAGATACGACGAGATCGAATCGATGTTCGGCGATTTCGAACTGGTCGAGCCGGGACTGACCGGATGTGCGCTGTGGCGGCCGGGCGGGCCGGGCGACATTTCGGAGAACCCCGAAGCCAACGCGCAGATCTACGGCGGCGTCGCCAAGAAGATCCGCTAGGGAGGGCACCACTCGCGCTGCCCCCGAAAGGCCGGGCGCGCGCAGGTTCACACCGGGGTCGGAACGACAACGGATATCGGCACGAAAAGCCCGACAAGGGCACGGATCAGGGAGCCGGGCGTCATGACAAGGCCGTTACCTTCCGATGGGCAGCAGCGGCCCGCCGGAACGCAGCCTCTTTCGTCGGAGCGGGAACGCCTCAAGGTCGCGCGGAAATGGGCCTATCTCGTCAGGCGGGCCACTTACATCCCCTTGCCGGACGACGAGATCGAACGGCGGTTCCTCGGTCTGCTCGATCGGCTGCTCGACGCGCTGTGCGGCGACCAGCCCACCGAGAGCGCGTCGGAGGTCGGGGCCGAACTCGTCCGGCTGCACTGCGTCGGCAAGACGAGCCTGCAGTGCACCGTGGACGTGCTCGCCTCCGCGTTGCTGGCGCCGACGGAGGGACGGCTGGCCGATCGGCTGCCGGAGCGCGTCGGCAAGCTGCTCGGCGCGCTGGCGTCCGGTTACGTCGACGCGATCCGTTCCTCGATCGTCGAGCAGCAGGACACGCTCAACCAGGCGCTGTTCGCCGCGGTCCGTGCGTCGCAACACGAACTGGAGGCCAGTGAGGCCCAGCTCGACGAGATCTTCGTCAGCTCGCCGAGCGGGATCGCGGTCACCGGGCCCGACGGGCAGTTCGTCCGCACGAACCCCGCCCTGCACCGGATCCTGGACCGGACGGCGAGCGAGGTGGCGGGCGGCAACCTGTACGAGTTCGCGCACGAGACCGATCGCGGGCTGCTGCGGGACGGCTACCGCGATCTCCGGGACGGCAAGATCGACCGGCTTCGCTCGCGCCCGCGCTTCACCACCAAGGACGGCGATCTGTCCCAGGTCACGCTCACCGCTTCGCTCCTGCGCGAGGCGCACGGCAGGACCGGTCAGTACGTCACGATCGTGGCCGATGACGCGGAACTGGCGCTCCTGCAGAACCGGCTGCGGCACCAGTTGCTGCACGACCTGCTCACCGGGCTGCCGAACCGGCAGTTCTTCGGCACGCACCTCGAACACGTGCTGCACCGGTCGAATTCGGCGACGCTGTACCACGTGGACCTGGACGGGCTGTCGTTCGTCACCGACGGTCTCGGCAGGAAAGCGGGCGACAGCCTGCTGCGGACCGTCGCGGACCGGCTCAGGTCCGTGGTGGCGGGCGAGAGCGCGATGGTCGCCCGGTTCGAGAGCGACAAGTTCGGGATTCTGGTCGAGCGTTCGGCGACCGGGCCGGACGCGGCCACGATGGTCGCGCGGATCAACGAGACGCTGTCCGAGCCGGTCTACGTCGACGGCGTTGGCCTGGCGGTGACGGCGAGCTTCGGCGTGGTCGAAGACCTTTCCCGCACCGCCGAACCCGCTGAGCTGCTGCGGTCGGCGGACCTGGCGATGCGGCGGGCCAAGAGCGCGGGCCCCGGCCGGTGGGAGCGGTACGACCCGGTGCTGGACGTACCGGCGAGAGAGGCACTCGGCCTGGTGGCCGCCATGCCCGGCGCGTGGGAGAGCGGGGAACTGGCGGTCGGTTACGAGCCGCTGGTGCGACTGGCCGACGGCGAGCTCGCCGGCGTCGAAGCGCGGCTGCGGTGGGAACATCCGGAGCTGGGCGTGCTGCCGGAGCAGCGATACCTCGACCTGGCCGAGCGCACCGCGCTGATCGGCCCGCTCGGAGCGTGGCTCGTCGAGCGCGGCTGGCAGGACAAGGCCGCGGGCGGTGGCGCGGACCTGTCACTGCTCGTTCCGCTCACGCCGAACCAGCTGAGTGATCCCGGGCTGGCCGAACGGATCCGGCGCATCCTGGACGACGCCGCGCTGCCCGCCGAACGGTTGTGGCTCGGCCTGCCGACGAGGGCGCTGCTCGGTACCGGGCACGAGGCCGCCGACAACGCGCACGTGCTCGCCGAGCTGGGAATCGGCGTGGTGCTGTACGACTTCGGCGCGACGCCGGGCGAGCTGGTGCTGCTGGAGGAGTTCCCGGTGCGGGCCGTGCGCCTCGACTCCCGCCTGGTGTGGCGTGCCGTCGGCGAGGAGTCGATCGCCGTCGCCGGGGCGGACTACCTGATCGCGCTCCTGCGCCGGGCGGGCATCGTGGTGGTCGCCGGTGGTCTCGAGACCAGCGAACAGGCACGGCGGTGGCAGCGCGCGGGAGTCGAGCTGGGGACGGGCCCGCTGCTCACCGGCGACGCCGGGCCCGCGACCGACCTCGAATCCCTGATCGGCGGCGGCAGGGCCGGTCGCGGGTACTGACGCGGTGTCGCACGCTGCGGTGGTTTCCGGGCCTGTTCGACGCCAACTTCTACGACGTCGAGACCGGGGAACCCGGCTGTCCGGCCGCGAATAGCGCGGCTACGCCCCGCATGGCAGCCTCCCCTCGACATGTAGAACGTGTTCTACTATCGTCGGACGGGTCGGCGAGACGAGGGAGTGCGGGTGCGATACGGCGTCGTGTTGTTCACCAGTGACCGGGGCATCTCTCCGTCGGCGGTCGCGCGGGCCGCGGAGGAGGCGGGCTTCGCTTCGTTCGCGGTGCCCGAACACACGCACATCCCGGTGCGGCGCGAGGCGGCACATCCCGGCACGGGCACCGAGGAGCTGCCCGACGACCGCTACCTGCGCACGCTGGACCCGTGGGTCGCGCTGGCGACGGCCGCCGCCGTGACCGAGCGGATCGCGCTGTGCACCGCCGTCGCCCTGCCCGCCGAGCACGATCCCATCGCCTTGGCGAAGACCATCGCGACACTGGACCACCTTTCCGGCGGCCGCGTGACGCTGGGCGCCGGTTTCGGCTGGAACACCGACGAACTGGCCGATCACGGCGTCCCTGGCGGACGGCGCCGGACCGCGCTGCGCGAGTACCTCGACGCCATGCGAGCACTGTGGACGCAGGAAGAGGCGAGCTACGAAGGCGAGTTCGTGCGGTTCGGGCCCAGCTGGGCGTGGCCGAAGCCGGTGCGCGCCGGGCGGGTCCCGGTGCTGCTCGGCGCGGGCGGCACGGATCGCAACCTCGCCTGGATCGCGCGGTACGCCGACGGCTGGATCACCACCCCGACCGATCGCGACGTCGGCGACCGGACCCGCCGGCTGCGGAAGCTTTGGCAGGAAACCGGCCGGGAGGGGACACCCGAAGTGGTTGCCCTCGCCGGAAAACCGAACCCGGACGAGCTGGCTGTCTGGGCGGAATGCGGCGTGACCGAAGTCCTCTTCGGACTGCCGGACGCGGAGGCCGATGTGGTGACCGGTTACCTCACGCGGCTTTCCGAACGTCTCGGGCTGTCCCGCGGCGAATGACTGCGAGGTCGCCAGAGACCATGATCAGCGGTCGCGGATGGCGGCGAGCCGGGTCAGCGCCGCGGGCGCTCGAATCTTAGTCCATTGTGGACTTTTTGGCGGACGCCGAGCCGTCTGCCGGGCGCACGGGCAGGATTCCCGCGGCTGGGGAAGACGGTTGCCTGCGACTCTTCTGCGCGGCGGCCGGGGACGCCTTAGGCTGGGTTGGCCGGAGCCGGTTTTCGCTTCGGCGCACCCCGGACCCTGGTGGCTCACGCACGGCGGGCGTGAACGAGCGGAGCGGTCATGGGCAGTGCCGGGCAAACAAGGGAACCAGCGCTTGCGGCGAGTTGTTTTCGCTGGTCGCGGCCGTGTGGATGCGGGCGGGCGTCGTGACCGTCCGGTTGTGGTCGCGGCGCGGGCGAACGGTACGCGTGGCCGATGTGCCATCGTGGGTGCGCGAGCGCCCCGACGTTCCCGAGCGGATGGTGACGCTGGTCTACCGGGTCGGAGTCGGCCTCGGCCGTTCACCGCGGGGGTGTGCCCGGCTGTGCTCGCGGGTTCTGGTCCGTTCCGCCGTGCTGGGCGCGGAGCCGTCGACGCGGGATGAACAGGTGTGGATCGATCCGGGCAGGCGGGTGCGCACGAGGGTCGTCGTGGTGCTGCGCGCGGATCTGGGGGCGCGGATCGACCTGGCGTACCTGGATTCGGTGGTGCGCGACGCGATCTTCCTCGACGAGATGGCGTTGCTGCCGCCGCGTCAGCGGCT
Organism: Amycolatopsis minnesotensis; assembly: GCF_039529815.1. Lineage (NCBI taxonomy): Bacteria > Bacillati > Actinomycetota > Actinomycetes > Pseudonocardiales > Pseudonocardiaceae > Amycolatopsis > Amycolatopsis minnesotensis. The sequence goes on from NZ_BAAANN010000011.1 coordinate 52,251, forward strand.
GGCACTGTGGATGACGACGCTGGGCGACGGCACCGTGCCCGATATCGTCGCCCGGACCGGATGGACGACGAGCCAGACGACCCGTCTGCTGCGGACCGCACTCCAGAGCGTCACCGCGCACAGCCCCGGATAGCGCGGCGAGCCACATGGGCCGCGTGTCAGCTCGGTGTTGCTGCTATCGAGCAGTATTCGCTGCCTCGCGCGGCCGGTGGCAACGCCGCGGCGATCTCGGACTCAGTGCACGAAGGGACGGTTCGACATCACCATGCGCACAGCCTGTCCAATGCGGACTGGCTCCTCGTCGGCGGCGCGGTAGATCACCAGCAGCTGGTCCGGATCTTGAAGCGGCGTAAGCGTTTCGAACTGCACCTCGATCAACCCGGCAACAGGATGCCGCATCACCTTGCGCCCGCGGCCGTTGACCTTGACGTCTCGCTCGGCCCACAATCGCGCGAATTCCTCGTCACGAGTGATGCATTCGGCGATGAGGTCGGTCAACGCCTGATCCTCCGGATGCGCGGCCCACGCAGCACGCAGGTGGGCGACTTCCTCCCGCACGACGCGTTCGCGGTCGACATAGAACTCCCGTGACTCTGGGCGCAGCAGGCACAGCCACATCGCATTGCGCTGCGGCGGCGGCAGGGTGTCGAAATCCAGGAGCAGCTTCGCCATTTCGCTGTTCCAGGCCAGGATGTCGCAGCGGCGGTTCATCAGCATGGCAGGCAGCGGCGACAAGTCGGCGACCAGCCGGGCCAGCGGCGGCGCCGCGGTGGTGGCGAGCTTGTCGGCGTCACGGGGGCGTTGCCGGGCCAGGCCCGAAGAGGTAGGCGCGTTCGTCGGAGGCCAAGCGCAGTGCCCGGGCGACCTTCGACACCTATGTCGAGCGCGGCGGCAACTTCATCGACACGACGATGTCAACGAATTACTCCGCTCAACCTGACCAGGCAAACATGCTTGTGACAGCAGTTAGACGAGCTACAGCGAGGCTGACAGCAGCTCTCGAAGATCCTTCAGGCTGCTCGCCGCGCGGCCGGAACGTACATCTGTCAGCGCCGCATCAGCTTGATCCGCGAGACTTCGCGCCTCCTCCAGGCGTCCCTCCTGTGCGTACAATGTGCCGAGGCTGATTACGAGCCCGGCCCTCGCGCGGGCTCGATCCGGCCCGAACTGCGGCAAGATCGTCTCGAATCGGCGTATCGCCTCTTGACGTTCGCCCGCTGCGCTCAGGGACTCGGTGATCAGCTTGTCGACGTGGGCAGGAGTCAGGAAAGTGGCCCACGCTGGCGCGTCACCTCCACGCGCGGATAGTTGCTCGGCGAGGTGGATGTGGCGCCGCGCGTTCGAGGTTTCCCCAGCGTTCGCCAAGTGCCGCGCGCACACCGCGTGAAGGTTGGCTTGTTCGAGCGCACAAACACGCTTGTCCGAGAAAGCAACACTGACGATCTTCGCAGCCTCGGCTGGCTCGTCCTTGCCGATCTGAGACGCTGTATCGATTAGGACATGGGCGCGCAGGTCTCGATCGTCACCCTCGTTGGCAGTTCGTAGTGCCAGCTCGGCCAGTCGACGGGCAGAGTACTTCCGGCCGGCGTCGTAATGCGTCCATGCGGTTCGGTCGGCCAACGCTGCGACAGCCGAGGACAGGGCGGTCCTGGTCGAAGTTGTCATGGACGCGTCGAGCAGGCTGACAGCCCACCTCAGCGCACCCGTGGATACGTCGGCGGCGGCTGCACCACCCAGCCGGAGATCGATCGCGGTGTAGGCGTTGGTGGCTTGGAGGACTGCGTTGACCTCTGACGTTCCAACCTCGGAAGGCACCTCCGGTGAGACCAAGCCGTCGAGCAAGCGTGACAGCGGCTCAGGCACTGCGGCACCAGCGGCCATCGCCGCAACCGCGGCCAGGAGTTCCCTGCGATTCACATCCTCACCTAGCCCTTGCACGCCGAGCGTGCGTTCGTAGGCGGCTACCAGCTCTGGGGTAGCTGTCCGCGTCCCATTCTCCACCCGGCTCAGCATCGACTTGCTGTAGCTGGTTTTCTTCGCCATGTAGTCGAGGCCGATATTGGCCTCTTCGCGCGCCGCGCGGAGCACCCTTCCCGATTCAGACACCTCAGCGGCCCCCTCGCGCGGTTGTCAACGGCAGTCAACAGTTGATCAGTTCCAAGTACGCCGCGTAATGCCGAGACTACTTGAGGGCGTAAGCGTCACCAACCTCCGCGATCCGGAGGGGCGCGTGCCCGCGAGTGCCAGCACCCAGTGTACCGGCACTCCAGGCTCGGATGGAGGCGCTGCCACGCGCCTTGCCAGGAAGGCGTTGCTCATCGTCGACCCCCTGTCGATGGCTGAGCGCGTCTCCGTCCGGGGCGTCGCGGGATCGACGGAGAGGCGGACGGCATGGCTACCAGGCAACACGGCGACGCAGACGCGAAGCTGATCAAGCATGGAACAAGGGTGCGGCGGCTGCCCAGCGCGGCCGTCCTGGGCCACGTGAGCGCGCTCGGGGCGAAGTGGGTCGAGGTCAGGACGTGGGGCAGGCGCCGGCCGATTCGGATCGACCCTCGCGTGCTTCGGGTGGTGGCCCTCAATGGGTGACCGCGGCGCTATCTGGATCATCTGTGGTCCGCTGTTCTTCGTGGCCGGAGCATTGACCCTCTACAAGTTGTACCTGGCCTACGCGGGCCGGAGTACCAGAGGCAAGCACACCAACTACTGTCCCGAGACTTCGGTGAAGGCGCTCGCGAAGACGGTTGCCAAGAGCAAGGTCCCGAAGGTGCCTCGGCCGGACTCACTGGAGCGTACGGTCATCCTTCCTCAGATCTCCGAACCCATCCCCGACGGGCCTGCGACCGAGGCGGTACCTGAGCCCTCACCGCTGCCGGTTCGCCGGGCACCTGTCGAACCGGCCTTTCTCATGGCCGGCGGGGCTGGCGTCGAGATCCCCGCCCGATTTGAGGACACGCGCCGTTCGTTCACCTTGGCCGAACTGCTCATGAGGGACGAGCCCCCGCAAGAGCAGGGCGAGCCCCCTGAAGAGGATGCCTTACCCGGACGAATCCCCCTGCGATCTCACTCCCTGATCGAGAGACCGGAGGCGCCGTGCACAACGGCGGCGCGATCCTCCTCGGTCTCGGCAGTCTGATTCTGGGCAGTTTGGTATCAAGCTTTCTTTCATGGACTTAAGGAATCAAAGATGTCAAATCAGGACGGTCTCGAATACGTCTCAGGTGGTAAGCCGATCGATCTTGTCGACGCACTCAAGCCATTGTCGGGGCCGGAATGGGAACAATTGCTTTTCGGCGATGAGGGCGAGATGTGAGGACTCGCCTGTGTGCGGTACTGATTTCCGAAATCAAGAGAGTTGACGTTAAATGATTTGAAATTCCACTGCAATGCAGCCACTAGTAAGGCATCTGGGTGACCACGATTCCGTGTGGCATCCCCGCGCGGTTCCATGAAGAGGTTGCCAAACGCGGTAACCGGGAAAAGGAGAAACTGTGACCATTGCACTCGAAGAACGCGCTGGCCAGGAACTGGTCTCTGCGGAACTATTTGATCGACTGGCAAGCCGGATCGCCAAAGAGCGCGACATGTCGCGAGAGTTCGCCGCGCGGATCATGGACCAGGCTCTAGCTTTCTTGTTTGCCTGCGGGCAGTCCCGAAGCATAGAACTCTGCCCGTCGCAGCTTGTCGACCTCGGCTGGCATACCTTCATCCTGCACACCCGCGAGTACGCGGACTTCTGCCAGGCAGTCGCCGGTCGGTTCCTGCACCACGTGCCGAACGACGACGGAGCAGGGCTGACGGACGCCGAGGAGGAGGCCGATCGCACTACGAGGGTCATTTCGTCGTCTGGGTTCGCTGTCGACCCGGAGCTGTGGTTGACTTTCAACCTCTCATGTAATGGCGGCGACGACGGATGTCGAGCATCTGGCAAAGACGGCAATGAGAACACCGACACTAACGGCAAGTAGAACCCGACCGAATTAAGGTAATTCTGTGGACAAGTACGGCTGGAGCGATCTTCCGCAATCCATTCGCAACGAAGTGCAAAGTCAAATCGGAATCGTTGCCGAGGTGGACGCGGCCACGGTCGGCCAGAGCTGCCATATTGCTACCACGTTAATTCGCGATGGAGCCGAACCTGTATTTTTCAAGGGCGTCAAGGGTATCTCTCCGGAAATGCGCTGGCTTCGCAATGAGGCAGAAATCGGCCAGTTGGCCCGTAGGATCGCTCCGGCCGTGCTTTTCTCCGCGGATGTTGAGGACTGGTTTGTCGTTGGATTCGAGCATGTGACTGGCCGACCGGCGAACCTTGCACCGGGCTCTGCGGATCTCTCCGCGGTAGCGACCACTTTGGCTCGCATCAGCTCTATCGAGGCGCCTGAAGTACGTGAACTTGGATTGCGCTGGAAGCCCCAGTGGTGGAGCAAGCTTGCAGGCGAGCGGCCGGACGTAGTCGGCGACTGGGACCTTGATGAACTGATGAGCTGGGAGGAGAAGGCGCCACCCCTGGTGCAGGGCAACAGGCTCATTCATACGGACCTGCATGAGGACCAGTTCATCATCAGCGAGGACGGCGAGACACACGTCATCGACTGGGGGTGGCCAGCCTCTGGTGCAGCATGGGTAGATGCCGCATTCATTGTCGTACGGATGATCGGTGCGGGGCACCGACCGCCTGACGCGGAGCGGTGGGCCAGTCGGAACACGAACTGGTCGGCTGCGTCGGAGGAGGCGGTGACCGCGTTTGCTGTCTTCATCGCGGGCCTATGGAACTACAAGGCCACTACGCCGAGGCTGGCGAAACTAGCCCGATCCTATGCGGGATGGCGTCTGCGCTGGCTCGACTGAACTACCTGCTAGAGCGCAAGAAGGCCCCTCCCGCGAATGGCCTGGACCCGCACGACCTGCTCGCCAGTGACCACATCCGCACGGTGACCGTAGGCGACCTGAAGATCGAAACCCGCCGCTGATACCCGAGGGAGGTCGGCGAGGATCGTCCGCCCGGTGCGGGGCTGGCTCTTTTGTCCTAGGACATTTACTGTGGCCGGGTGCGAGGACGAAGTGGCGTGACGATCAGGGGTGCGAGCGCGGCGGAGATCGTCGGCTCGGTCAGGGGCCTGATCGGTTCCGGGCGCCTTGGTGCGGGCGGTCTGCTGCCGTCGATCCGGGAGCTGGCGGCCGAGCTCGGGCTCAACCGGAACACGGTGGCCGCCGCGTACGCGCAGTTGGCGGCCGCGGGCCTGGTGGAAACGCGTCGGCGCGGCGGGACCGTGGTGCTGGGGCTGCCCGCGCTCGAAGGGGAGGGGCGCGCCGCCGGGGCCGGGCTGGTCAACCTGGCCAGCGGGAATCCGGCGGTGGAGTTCATGCCGGACGCGTCCGCGGCCTTCACCACGGGATACGTCCCGCCGTTGTACGGGCAGTCGCCGGTCAGCGCGCGGCTGGCGGCGTGGGCGGCGGAGGTGGTGAGCCCCGACGTCGAGGGCGCCGTGCACGGCATGGTGCTGGCGCACGGTGCGGTCGACGCGGTGGAGCGGCTGCTCAACGCGCATCTGACCCGGGGCGATGTCGTTGCCGTCGAGGACCCGTGCTTCCTGTCCGGCATCGGCACGATCCGGCTCAACGGTTATCGCAGCGCACCGGTCACCGTGGACGCCGAGGGCATGACGCCGGAAGGGCTGGCGGATGCGCTGGCCGCGGGCGCGCGGGCGGTGGTGTGCACGCCGCGGGCGCACAACCCCACGGGCGCCAGCCTCACCGAAGACCGGGCGGCCCGCTTGCGCCAGGTGCTGACGCGCCACCCCGAGGTTCTCGTGCTCGAGGACGACCACTTCTCCGCCGTTTCGGCGGTCCCGTATCACCGGATCACCCCGGCCGGCGCGCCGCACTGGGCACTGGTTCGTTCGGTTTCGAAGTTCCTCGGCCCGGATCTGCGGCTCGCTTTCGTGCTGGCCGATCCCGGCAGCGCCGCGCGGCTGCGGACCCGGCTGTCCCCGGCGGCGAGCTGGGTCAGCCATGTGCTGCAGCACCTCGTCGCGAACCTGCTCGACGATCCCGCCACCGCGCGGCTGTTGCGGCGCGCCCGCGATTCGTACGCCGCCCGGATCCGGTCGCTGACCGGCGCGCTGGCCGAGCAGGGCGTCGCGGTGCCCCCGCGCGGCGACGGCCTGAACGTGTGGATTCCCGTCGACCGCGAGGAAACCGGCCTCGTCGACGCGCTCGCCCGCCGCGGCTGGGCGGTGCGCCCAGGCGCCGATTTCGCGGTCGGCGGCCGTGGCGCGGGGGCGTTGCGGGTGACCACGTCGACGATCACGCCGCGGCAGGCGAAGGCGTTCGCCGCCGATCTCGCCGCGGTTCTGGAGCAGTGACGACCGAGGCGGCGCGCCCGCCGTCCCCGACCATCTCGAAGGAGAGCTGAAATGTTCACCGGTCTCAGTGCGTTCCCGTTGACCCCGATCACCGGCGAACGCGTCGACGAGCGGGCGTTCGCCGGGCTGATCGAGCGGCTGGCCGACGCGGGCGTGGACTCGATCACCGCGCTCGGATCCACCGGGTCCTACGCCTATCTCAGCCGCGAGGAGCGTGCCGCGGTCGCGCGCCTCGCCGTCCGCGGTGCCGGGGCCGTTCCGGTCATGGCCGGAATCGGGGCGCTGCGCACGCGACATGTGCTCGAAGCTGCCGAGGACGCCCAGAACGCCGGTGTCGCCGCGGTTCTGCTCGCCCCGCTGTCGTACCAGGCGTTGACCGAGGAGGACGTGGTGGGCTTGTACGAAACCGTCACCGCGAACCTGTCCGTGCCGCTGGTCGTCTACGACAACCCCGGCACGACGCACTTCACCTTCACCGACGAGCTCTACGCCCGGATCGCCGGACTGCCGCGGGTGGCGTCGATCAAGATCCCCGGCGTGCCCGCGAAGCGGGACGAGGCCGCTGCCCGCATCGCCCGCCTCCGCGCGTCGCTGCCCGCCGGGGTCACCGTCGGCGTCAGCGGCGACGCGCTCGCCTCGACCGGGCTCAACGCCGGGTGCCAGGCCTGGTACTCGGTCATCGGCGGCACCCTGCCGCAGGTGGCGCTGGAGATCACCCGCGCCGCCGAACGGGGCGAACCCGGTGCGGCCACGGAAGCCTCCCAGCGGCTGCAACCGCTGTGGGACCTGTTCGCACGCCACGGCAGCCTGCGGGTGATCTCCGCGATCGCCGAGCTGCTCGGACTGGTCGGGCGGCCGAACCTGCCACTGCCCATCCGCGGGCTGGGCGATGCCGCCCGGTCCGAGGTCGCCGGGGTGGTCGACCGGCTCCGGTTGCGGTGAACCGCATCCGCCCGACGTCGAGGGCCTGGCCGCGATGACCGAACCGCGCACCGGTGTCGTCGCGCGCGGCCGCGGTGCGGGCGGGAGCCGGTCGGCGCTGCCGCGCTACGTGATCGCCGCGACGCTCGCCCGTACCGCGGACGGCGGCGCGGTGGTGGCCATCGTGCTGCTGGTGACCGCGAGCGGCGGGCCGGGATGGCTGGCCGGTGCGCTCGGCGCGTGCATCACGGCGCCGCATCTGCTCGGCCCGTTCGTCGCGAGACGACTCGACACCGCGAACGACGGCCGCCGCGTGATCGCGGTCGCCTGCCTCGTCCACGGCGCCACCCTGGCCGCCGCGGTCCTGCTCTTCCCGATCGCGCACCCACTCGTCACGGCCGTTCTGCTGGTGGCCTCCGGCTTGTTCGGGCCGCTGCTCACCGGGGGCGTCAGCAGCCGCCTGCCCGCGATCGCCGGTGGTGACCGGGCCAGCCAGCGGCGAGCACAGGGATGGGACGTCGCCACGTACGGCATCGGCGGCACCGTCGGCCCCACCGTGGTCGCGGCGGTCGCGGCATGGGCCACCCCGGCCGCGGCCGCGCTCGTCCTCGCCGCCGGTACCTTCGTCGCCGCGGCGTTCGTGCTCCTGCTGCCGTATGCCCCGCCCGCCGCCCAGCCCGAGGACGTCCCGCGCCCCGGACGGACGCTCCTGGTGATGATGTCGACCGGGCCGCTGCGCCGCACGCTGTACCTGACCATGATCGTCGCGTTCGGCGTCGCCGCGCTCCCCATCACCGCGGTGGCGGGCACGGACCTGCTCGGGGTGGACCACGCGGCGGCGGGCGTGCTCACCGCCGCGTACGGGCTGGGCAACCTCGCCGGGTCGGCAGGCGTGCTGATCCGCCCGCTCACCGGAGACGCCGACGGGCTCATGACCCGGCTCGCCACCGTCGTCGCGGTCACCCTGCTGGGAGTCACCGCCGCCCCGGTGTTCGGCGTGGCGGTGGCGGCCTACGCGGTGGCGGGGATCGCCAACGGCTACTTCTTCGCCGCGACGCTCGCCGCCCGCAACGAGTACGCGCCACGCGAGGCCCGCGGCCAGGTGTTCGTCTGGGTCGGCGCCCTCAAGATCACCACGGGATCGGCGGGCACCGCACTCGCCGGGGCGATCGTCGGCGTCACGATCTACCTCCCGCTGGCGCTGGCGATCGCACTGACGGCGGTCGCGGCCGTCATCGCGGCCTGGGAACGCCGAACGCGCCCGTTCTCCCGCCGAGCGTCCTAAGTAGACACCGGTGCCCGCCGAGGAGCGATCTTGACGTTGACCCGAGGTCAGGGTGGACGCTGACCACATGACCACCACCACCGCACATTGGACGGGCATGGTGCCCGTCGACGACACGGCCCTCGCGGTCACCGATACCCGCGGCCCCGGTTCCCCCGTCGTCTATCTCAACGGCGCCTACGCCAGTCAGCGGTCCTGGCGGCGCGTGATCGCCGAGCTAGGCACCGGCTGGCGGCACATCACGTACGACGAGCGGGCCCGCGGCCGGTCGAAGAGGTCGGCGGACTACTCCTTCGCGGGGGCACTGCACGACCTCGACGCGGTTGTCGAGGCGACCGGTGTGGACCGGCCGCTGCTGGTCGGCTGGTCCTACGGTGCGGCGCTCGCGGTGCACTGGGCCGCTGGCAACCCGGACCGCGCCGGGGGCGTGGTCGTGGTCGACGGCGGGGTTCCGTGGGGGCTGACCGGCGAGGAAAACCGGGAACGGATCCGGCACGCGTTCCGCCGGATGCGGCTCGTCCTGCCGCTCGGGCGCCCGCTCGGCTTGACCGCCAGGATGTCCGCCGACGAGCACGCCGAGGTCGGCATCGAGATCAACGAGATCTGCGCTGCCATCGAACCCGTACTGGACCAGGTGACCTGCCCGGTGCGCTACGTTTTCGCCACGGGTGCGAACCTCGGCGGAGGACGGGAGGAGATGGAGGAGATGCGCGCTTCGCTCGATCCGGTCCTCCGCCGGAAACCGAACCTGCGGATCAGCGCGAAGGTCGCGAGCAATCACACGCAGATCGTGCGCAAGGATTTCCGGGCCATCGCCACCGCGCTACGGGAGACCGAGGCCGCGCACGATCAGGAGGCCCGCTGAGCCGCCCGGCCGCCGGACTGACCATCGGGCAGGCGGCCGCGTTCGCCGGTATCACGATCAAAACGGTGCGGCACTACCACAAGCTCGGCCTGGTCGACGAACCAGCGCGCGACGGTTCGGGGTACCGGCGGTACGGATCGGACGACCTGTCGCGGCTGGTTCAGGTCAGGACGCTGGCCGCCGCCGGTGTGCCGCTGGCCGAAATCGGCCCGCTGCTCGATTCCGACGCCGCGTCGTTCGCCACGTCGCTGGCCGACGTCGAGCGGCACCTCACCGAACGGATCGACGAGCTGACCGCGCGGCGCGACATGCTGCGCCGGCTCGCTTCCGGCGACCGGGCCCTGTTACCCGACCGCGCCGTGGTGCTGCTGGAGGGCATGCCCAGCCTCGGCTTCACCCCGGACGACGTGACGATCGCCCGTGAATCCTTCGTACTGGCCAAAGCCCTGGTGCCCGAAGGCTTCGACGACTACCTCACCGATATCGAGCACGCCCTGCGAGACCCCCGGTTCGTCGCACTGACCAAGCGCACCACGGAAGTGGCGGGCTGGGCGCCCGACGACCCCCGTGTCGCCGAGCTGGCCGCCGACCTCGCCGCGCACTACCTCGCCAACCCCGCGCAGCTGAAGATCGTGACCGGCCTGCAAGCCCGCACCGAAGCCGCGACCAAGTACCGGCTGATCGCCCACCACGGCGAACAGCGGGAGTCGGCCGCGGCGCGGCTGGCCGCGCTCGTCGAAACGAAACTCCGCTCCGCCGGTGTCCACATCTCCGGACCGGACGCGCACTGAACGCTCGCATTACCGGCGGCGTCCCGGACCTCACGAAGGAACCGCTGCCGGGACGCTCCCGCGACGCGAAAACGAAGTTCTGGTCATCTCACAGCCGAGGGCGAACGCCGCGGCCACTAGGCCATCCGGCAGATTTCTCGATACGGCACGCCGGGCAAGGGGATCACGGGAGGTTATACCGAAATGGGATTAGTGCCCGGTAATATCCGTCAATACGATTCATCGGAACGCTGAAAGAGCGGCGCCCGTCCGCTCGGAAACCGAGGTTCCGGTGAGTCGCACACGCGTCCTGTCCCTGGTGGCCGCGCTCCTCGTACTTTCGCCAGTGGCGGGAACCGCCACCGCCACCACGGTCACCAGGCGGGCCGCGCCGTACTGCTACGAGGAACCGTCGCAGCCCACCGCGGACGTGAGCGATCTCAAGGCGAGGTTCACCTCCTCGAACTGGATGCCGACGCTCCAAGCCATGTACCAGCGGCGCTGGCCCAGCGGGCAGGCGCTGGCCGTCGTGCAGGCCAAGGACAAGTACTGGGACCAGTTCGTGCAGAAGAACAGCTTCGAGGCCTTCGCCGAGTCGATGATGGTGGCGATCCACGAAGAAACCCACATGTGGGATCTCGACCCGGCGCGGACCAGGTGGAACGTGCACACCGCGGCCTGGATCAACGCCGCACGGCAGGATATGACGGTGCCGCTGTACGACGGCTTCCCCCGCAAGGAGATCCTGCCGTTGATCAAGGATCGGCTCAGCGATTCCATGGACGGCATCTACCTGCGCGACCGGACCCAGGGCGACTACCACCTGCAGGGCGTGACCGCGGAGCTGAACGCCGGGCTGACCGGCCTGCCCGCGGTGACGGTGGTCCAGGAGTACATCAAGGGCATCGGGGCCAGCAACGCGCGCGACATCGCCGCCACCAACCTGCGGTACCTGCTGCTCTACCTGCGGGTGGCCAAGGACCGGCACCCCGACTACTGGGCGAAGATCAGGAACGAGCCGAAGCTGCGCGAGCTGGTGCTGACCCAGTTCCTCCGCACGGCCTACTGGCTGGAGAAGTCGGCGCCCTTCACCGGCAAGCTGGGCAGCCCCGACGCCGACAAGATCACCGCGAGCAACTACGCGCCGGAGAACCTGGCCGTCCTGCAGGAGTTCACCGGCAGGACGGTCCGCACCGACGCCCAGAAGAACTGCACCACCTGAACCCGATCCGGGACTTTCCTCAGCGGGCCCACCGGATCGGCAGGGACTTGAGGCCGTTCTGGAAGTTCGACCGCAGCCGCACCGGAGCGCCCGCGAGCGAAACTTCGCCGAGCAGGTCGAGCACGGCGCCGAACATCGCCCGAAGCTGCACCCTGGCCAGGTGCGCGCCGAGGCAGAAGTGCGGGCCGTGGCCGAAGGTCAGGTGATCGTTCGGGGTACGGGCGATGTCGAAGGTGTCCGGGTCGGCGAAGGCCGCCGGGTCGCGGTTCGCCGCGGAGAACCAGACCACCACCTTGTCACCGGCCCGGATGTCCACATCGGACAGCCGGACGCCCGCGGTCGCCGTGCGGCGGAAGTGCGTCACCGGCGTCCACCAGCGCAGCATCTCCTCGACCGCCGACGGCAGCAGCGACCGGTCGGCCAGCAGCCGCCGGTACTGCGCGGGGTGCGAGAGCAGCGCCAGCATCCCGCCGGGCAGGCCGTTGCGCAGGGTTTCGTTGCCTGCCACCGAAAACAGCCAGAACAGGTTCTCGAACTCGGCGAGCGAGACGCGGCCGCCGTCATCGCCGACGTGCCGCATCAGGTTGCTCATCACGTCGTCACCCGGGTGCGAGCGCTTGTGTTCGCCGAGGGCGTTCGCGTACGCGTAGAGATCGGGCATCCCGGCGCGCGTTCGCGGATCCGGCATCGAGCCGTCCTGGCCGGGGGACGGGCGGACGGCGAGCGCGGTCCGCGCCAGTTCGGTCACCGAAGAAGCGTCTACGGTGGCGCTGACCGCGTACTCGGCGTCCTGGTAGCCGATCACGCGGTTGCTCCAGTCGTACATCAGCCGCCGGTCCTGCTCCGGCACCCCGAACACCGCGGCGAGGGTGCGCAGCGGCAGATCGGCGGCGACCTTCGCGAAGTCGCACTCACCCCGTCCGGCGACTGCGATGACGAGCTCCCGCGCCCGCGTCTCGATCTGCTCGGTCAGCTTCGCGAGGGCGCGCGGCGTGAACGCCTTCGCGAGCAGCCCGCGCAGCCTGCCGTGCTCCGGCGGGTCCATGTTGAGCATCATCCGGCGCACGTACGCCAGGTCGCCGTCGGTGGCGGGGTCCCGGATCTGCGTTCCGCCGAGCTGCGAGGAGAACACGTCCGGATCGCGGAGCACCCGCCGCACGTCGGCGTGCCGCAGCACGGCCCAGAAGTCGTCGACGCGCACCACCGGCGACGCGTGCCGCAACCGCGCCAGCTCGTCGTACGGGACGCCCCGCAGATAGGTGTTCGGATCGGTGATCCCCACGAACCGACCCTAGCCGCGCCGGGCCGCCTCGGGCAGGCTTCCCCGGATGGACACGCTGAACACGCGCACCGGCGGCGAGGGCGAACCGGCCGTCCTTCTCCTGCACGGTCTTGGCGCGACCGGCGCCGTGTGGGCCCGCTTCTCCGAGCTGCTCGACCGGCGCGCACTGGCGCCGGACCTGCCCGGCCACGGCCCGTCCTCGCCTCTGCCGCACTACAGCTTCGCCACGTTCACCGCGGCGGTCGCGCGGGCGCTGCCCGGCAAGGGCCCGCTGGTCGTCGCCGGGCATTCGCTCGGCGGCGTGCTCGCGCTGGAACTCGCGTCCGGCAAGTACGACATCGAGGTCGCGGGCGTGCTGGCCCTCGGTGTGAAGGTGGAGTGGAGCCAGGACGACCTCGGCCGCGCGGCGACGTTCGCGGCCCGGCAGGCGCGCGTTTTCGAGATGAGGGAACGCGCCGAGCAGGCCTACCTCAAGGTCTCCGGGCTGCTCGGGATCGCGCCCGCCGACCCGGCCGGGCTTCGCGAGACCGAAGGAGGGTGGCGCCTCGCGATGGACCCGGCCGCGTTCGGTGTCGGCGCACCGGACATGCCGGCACTGCTCGCCGCGGCGCGCTGCCCGGTCGTGCTGGCGGCGGGCGAGACCGACGGGATGAGCCGTCCCGAGCACCTGCGCGCACTCGACCCGGACGCGGTCACCCTGGCCGGTCTCGGGCACAACGCCCATGTCGAGGACCCGGCCGCGGTCCGCGCCCTGCTGGCGCGCCTCGGCGTCTGAAGGCTGCCGTACCCACCCGGCGGCTGCTCCTCGAACCGCTCCGGGCTTTCGCGGCTCTTCGCCGCTTGCACCCCCACCGGCCGGTCGCGGGCGGCCACGGATTCTCGCTGCGGTTCGAAGGAGACGCGGTCGCGAAGCACCAGTCCTGAGATTGCTGTTATGTCAGCATCCACTGTACTGTTCGAGCTGTGCTGACGTGTGAAACCAGGGGTGCCGCTCTCGCCCGGCTCGGCCGTGCGCTGGCCGATCCGACCCGCTGCAAGATCTTGGTTGCCTTGCTCGATGGCGTGAGTTACCCCGGCCGGCTGGCTGAGCAGCTCGGTCTGAGCCGCTCTAACGTGTCCAACCACCTGGCCTGCTTGCGTGGCTGTGGCCTGGTCGTGGCCACCTACGAGGGGCGGCAGGTCCGTTACGAGCTGGCTGACGCCCACCTCGCCCGCGCCCTGCGCGAGCTGGTCCAGGTCGTGCTCGCCGTCGACACCGACGAGCCCTGTCTCGATGACGAACCCGCTGCGGCCACCGCCACGATCGGCACCAGGAAGATCCGATGAGCGAGCACGCCGACCGTCGTGAACTTCCCTTGACCACGGTGGACGCACCTGCTGATGGCTGCGTCGGCGGGTGCTGTGCGGCCGATGCGGCGGTCACCACGGCGGCCGTGAGTCCCGAGCGGCGCGCGATCCTGTCGCGCCGGGTCCGGTGGTTCGTCGCCGCGACGATCACCTACAACGTCATCGAAGCGATCATCGCGATCTCCGCCGGCACGATCGCCTCGTCCACCTCGCTGATCGGCTTCGGGCTCGATTCGGTCATCGAAGTCGCCTCTGCCGCGGCGGTGGCCTGGCAGTTCTCGGGTAAGGACCCCAAATCTCGCGAACGCACCGCGCTCAAGGTCATCGCGGTGTCCTTCTTCGCTCTCGCCGCCTACGTCGGCGTCGAAGCGGTGCGCACCCTGTTCGGCGCCGCTCCCGCCGAGCATTCCACAGCCGGTATCGTGCTCGCGGCGGTCTCGTTGCTGGTGATGCCGTTCCTGTCCTACGCCCAGCGGCGCGCCGGGCGGGAACTCGGCTCCGCCAGCGCGGTCGCCGACTCCAAGCAGACGCTGCTGTGCACGTACCTGTCCGGTGTCCTGCTGGTCGGCCTGCTGCTCAACAGCCTCCTCGGCTGGTACTGGGCCGATCCGCTCGTCGCGCTGGCCATCGCCGCCGTCGCGGTCAAGGAAGGCCGCGAAGCCTGGCGTGGCGAACACTGCTGCTGACGAACACGCCCACCGCGGCGCGATAGCCGCTGTTCGGGGCTGGCTACGGCTTTCGGCGAGTTGCCCTCTCGTACAGGTGGAAGGATTGACGACCATGACCGACGCCAGACCGCTGGGCGCCGACGAGGCCACGTTCATCGCGGTGGCCCGCTCAGGCGATGCGGCGCGGTTCGCGCTCATCACCGAGCGCCACCGGCGTGAGCTGCAGGTGCACTGCTACCGGATGCTCGCGAACTACGAGGACGCCCAGGACATGACGCAGGAGACGTTCCTGCGGGCGTGGCACAAGCGGGGGTCGTTCAAGGGCCACGCCGCGCTGCGGACCTGGCTGTACCGGATCGCGACGAACGCCTGCCTCGACTTCCTGGAGAAGCGCGACGACCGCACACCCGTGCCGGCCGAGCTGCCCTACCTGCAGCCGTACCCCGACCGGATGCTCCCCGAGGACCCGCAGGAATCGGTGGTGGCGCGGGAGACGATCGAGCTGGCGTTCATCGTCGCCGTCCAGCACCTGCCGCCGCGGCAGCGGGCGGTGTTCATCCTGCGCGACGTCCTCGGCTGGCCGGCGTCGAAGGCCGCCGACGCCCTCGAGCTGACCGCCGCATCGGTGACCAGCGCACTGCAGCGGGCGCGCGTGACGATGCGCGAACAGCTGCCCGACCGCCGCCTGGACTGGCGGAGCCCGGCACCCCACGAGCTGTCGCATGACGAGCGCGGCGTGGTGAAGGCCTACATCGACGCCCATGAGCGCAACGACCTCGACCGGCTGACGTCCCTGCTGCGCGACGACCTGCGCTTCGCGATGCTGCCCGGGTCGGGCGCCGTGATCACGACGGCCAAGGACGCGGTGGACGGCTGGGTCGCCGGCGGGCTCTTCCAGCGCGGCCACGACGACTGGCGCGGTGTCACCACGACGGTCAACCGCATGCCCGCCGCCGTGCTGTACCTCCGCACCCCCGACGACCCGGAGTACCGGTTGTTCGCCATCGCGGTCCTGCGCATCGTCGACGGGAAGATCGCCGAGCTCACCGGATTCGACACCACCGGCAAACCATGGCTGGACCTGCCCCCGGCACTGTGATCACCCCGGTCCCCACCGTCGGCGAGTCCAGCGAGCCGAACAGGTGGCCCGTGCTCATCGCCTCGTCTCGTACCGGGTCAGCACCACGCCGCCGGGAAACGTCCGCGTCTCCACGAGGTTCAGGTTCACCCAGCCGTCCAGCGCGGTGAAGAACGGCGTGCCGCCACCGGCCAGGACTGGATAGGTGGCCAGCATGTACTCGTCGATCAGCCCGGCCCGCATGGCGGCACCGGCGAGCGTCGCACCCCCGATCTCCATCGGGCCGCCGCCCTCGGCCTTGAGCCGGGTGATCTCGGCGACCGCGTCGCCGGTGACCAGGCGGGTGTTCCAGCCGACCTCGCCGATCGTCGAGGAGAACACCACCTTCGGCGTCTCCCGCCAGTTCCGCGCGAATTCGATCTCCGCCGGGGTGGCGCCCGGCTGCTGGTCGCCGGTCGGCCAGTAGGAACTCATCGTCTCCCACAGCTTGCGCCCGTACAGCGACATGCTGTTGCCCAGCTCCTGGTCGAGCCACCACTGGAACAGCTCGTCGCTCGGCGGTCCGCCCCAGCCGATGTCGTCGCCGGTCGCGGCGATGTAGCCGTCCAGGGTCACGTTCATGCCGAAGATCAGTTTCCGCATCATGCCAGCCTCTCGTGAGTCGATCTCCCCGTACAGACGGGCGCGGCGCGAAAACCTAGTCGGTGCGCGATCTGCGTCCGGCGGACATCCGCGGTTCTCGGCCAGCGCGCCGGGGCTCGGACCTTGGGTGTGGTTTGCCGGTGAAGGTGCCGATCCGTTCGATCCGGCTTCCTCGCCGAGCGCCGCCTCGCCGGTGGTGCCGCATGCGTTTCCCCGGGGGCGAGGTCGCGCACCGTCCCGGGCGAGCTGACGAGGGTCGCGCCGCCGGTCGATAGATCACCCGGCCACAGCTTCGTCGCACTGCGGGCGGCAGCCGCCCCGAGCGCCGCTCCCTCGATGTCCCGCCCCCGGATTCGCCGGACAGCACCACCGTCGACTCGGCCCGGATCGCGTCGACCCTGCCTACGTCGACAAGGTTCGGGCCGTGCGTTCGTGGCAGCGGCCAAGGCCTACACGAGCGCCTCGGTGAGGGTGAATACCCACTTGACACCGCCCGCCGGGAAGTTAGGGAAGAACTCGGACTTGATTGGAGCTGGGGTGGCTGCTGGTCATTGATTGAGTTCCGCCACAACAGGACGGAAGGTCCGCCCGCACTAATTGCCTTCTCGACGGCGGCAACCTCGCTCAGTCCGGGGTGGCTTCTTTGCGTTTACCCGATGGGGGGACTCAAGCGATGGAAGTTCGCCACGCCTGCTCAGTGCGCCGATCTACTCCCGTCGCACACGGGTTGCCGTGTCGACGTTGTGTCTGGATATCGTCGGGACTGAAAATCGTCCATCTTCAGCAGGGTTTCAACCCGATCGACGACTGGAGTGAATCGTTGAAGATCAAGTTTCTTGGGATTTTCGGGCTGCGAGCGCTGGTATGGACTGGATCTTCTCGGCGGCGAGGTGTTCCCAAATGATTCCTGCGGGTCGGGGTGATGGCCCGCATCGGATCACCTCATCTGGTGTGATGATCAGGTCGACGCGGAAGTCGTGCTCGGTCTCGGGTAGGTCGTGGTCGACGACTTGGAGTTCGTGCACGGTGGTCACAATCGTCGTGGAAGGCCCGAGCAGGCTGGCCTCGGCGAGCAGGCCCATCTCGATGTCCGAGTATCCAGCGCCTTTCCCGATCCGTACCCCGCGGTGGTCGACGGCGACCGTGCCGCAGACGACGATGTCGACCGGGCGCATCTCGGCTGGGCCAACGGTCCTTGCGACTTCGGCGGCGCGCTTGCTGGCCGCGGCGTCGATGCCATGCCGTGCAGGGTCGAGCAAGTAGAACGGGTTCGTGGCCGCGATGGCCGGTACGGCCATGTAGAGCAGCTTCTGGTCGCGCAGAGCTTGCGTGCGTACGGGGAGTTGTGCCTTGTCCGGGTTGGCTTTGATGACGAGGGCGTCCTGCCAGACTTCGAGCGCGGCGAGCCGGTTCGCCGCGGTATCGGCGCCGACGAAGCTGGGAATGTGTCCGGAAGCACCAGGTGGATTGACAGCGCCAGCGCGGTCCAGGGTTTCCCAAATCTGCTCGCGAACTGCTCGCTTGCTTGCCTCGACGTCCATACCTCAGTTCTACCCGGTCATCAGGGTGAACAGGCGGTCGTACAGCTCCTGGACCGCGTGCTCGTGGCGCCAGGGCGAGAGCTTCCGACCGGCCTCGAACGCCAGGGTCAGTCCGCCACCGCCGCGCGAGGTCTCGAGCGTGTCGATCGATCGGTGGAGCGTGTCGGTTGCACCGTGGATCTCACTTTGCTGGATGTAGGCGAGTGACAGGTTGCCGAGCACGATCGTTTGGGACTTTTTCTTGTGCTGCAAGGCCGAAACCGCTAGCTGCAGCGTCCTTTCAGCCGCGTTGGCGAGGCCGAGGAACAGGTAGCAGGAGCCAGCCATGCGGTCGATCTCCGCTGGTGTCAGGTACTCGGCGGCGAGGTCGACGTCGTGAACCAGCGAGAGCTGGGTGCGAGCGTCGTCGAGGGCCTGGTCGCAGGCTGCGCGGTGACCGAGCATGGCGTTTGCTTCGGCGGTGTGCAGTAACGCCAGGCCGGTCAGAGCTGGACTCGCTCCACGTGCGGTTGATGCGGCTTGTTGCGCCGTGCGCAGTCCGTCTTCGGCGATCTTCTCGCCGTAGAGCGACAGGTAACTGGTCCGGAGCGTGGCATACGCCTCGGCGACCTTGTCACCGCTCTGCCGCGCAGCCTGAACGGCTTGATCGAAATACCTGCGCGGTGAACGATGATCTTGGCGTTGCGATGCATCCCAGACCAACTGACCCATGAACGTGGCGCTCTCGGCCTCCAGGGCCACCGCGTCCCGTCGCTGCCGCGTCGTTCGCGTCTGGTGGCGAAGCGCAGTAATCTGGCCATGGGTGCGCGACGCCGTCGCGAGCAGCGTGGTGGAAGGCTCGATGTCGTACTGAGCCTGCACGTGTTCCAATCGACGGCGCAGCTCGTTGACTGTTGCCTCGCTCGCTTCGCCGACGGAAGCCTCGAGTGCTGCGCGAGGTGCTTGTCCATCGAGTAGTTCTTCCAGTGATTCGCGGCTGATGCCGAGAAGCCGTGCGAGCTTGGGTCGTTTGTAGGGCACGGGCTCGGTGCGTCCGCGCTCCCAGTTGCTGATCGAACTGGAGTCGACCCCGAGAACTTCGGCCAAGGACTCTTGGCTGTAGCCAGCGCTCTTGCGCGTCCGGATGAGCGCCTCGCGTCGCATGACGATCCGTCTCCCCGTCGATACCGAATGTGATGGCAGCCACATTACCGCAGGTCATGGCTTGAGGTTCCGTCTGGTGTCAGTGAGTTTCCGTATGACATCCCTGGTCTGGCCGCGGTCTGCGGCTCACAGTCGTGTCCAAGTACCCCGGCACCAGGTCGATGTCCGCCCACTGCCCCCGGGTGAGGGACTGGCTCCCGAGAAGCCCGTCCCAGATGCCGGGGTACCGCAAACGAATGTCGGGATGGGACGAGGGGGAGTCAGTATGACGATCCGAATAGCACAGAAGCGACTGCTCGCGAACCGATGCGGGAGTCAGGGACGGGGACACAGGCAGCCAGCTTCGCCTGAACCAGCGCAGCTTTATCACCTCACGCTCATCATGCTGCTGTTGCACGCGCCGCGATCTCGGCAGCCTTTGTGCTTGAACTGCGGGGCCGCTTGGCCGTGTGCCATCGCCCGCCAGGCATACCGGCTGCGAGAGGGGTTCTGATCATGGCGGATTTCGCCCGTCTCCCAAGAGGACCGTGCGGCGGCGAGCCAGCCCACGGTCGATCTGCTGCGTGCGCTGGGGGCGGTGAACCAGCGCATTCCCGAGGTGATCCGTGTTCTTGCTGCCGGAGGTATGTCTTCGCCCAAGCAGCACCAGTTCGCGTCGTTGCTGATCGATCTCGGCGAACTGCTGCATCACCATGCTGACAGCCATACTCATCCGGCTGCGGAGAGCAGGCGTGCCACGCTTGCGGTGGAGCTTCCGGTGCCGAACCGAGAAGACACGCCCGATGACTCGTGAATCATCTCGTGCTGGGGGCGATGGTCACGCTCGGGCCACCTGTCGCGTATGGACTGCTGCTCGGTTTCCTTGCGTCGCGGGGGAAGTACCGGCAACGGCGAGAATTCCGACGCCGCATCGCCCGCCAGCGGACAGGACGGATCACGTCGGCGAACTGCGTGCCCGGCTCGAAGCCGAGGAGGTCGAGGTGCACGCGAACTCCGACGATACGACGGCGCGGTGCTCGCCTTTCCACGACAGCGACAGGGACCTTCGGCAGCGGAGCGGTTGAGACGTGTGACGACCCGGTGACCTCGATGGCGGTGGAATCGAGATCCGGCAAGGAGTCGCGTGAGACGGGTTTTATGGGCACCGTGCCGGTCTGTCGGTGTGCGGACTGGGTGCCGCGGCTCGACGACCGACTCGTGCCGAAAGGGCTAAAAGGTGACTGGGCGTTTCAGGAGCGAAGGCAGCTCGCAGGTGACCGCGATGTGCTGGCGATGGTCACGGTGGGGGACAGGCTCCGGGCCCGCCGGGCCGAGCGCGGGTTGTCGATGCGTGCGCTGGCCGCGCGGGCAGGGGTGTCGATCACCGCGGTGAGAAACGCGGAGCGAGGGGATGAGGGGCGGCTGCCAACGCTGCGAGTGCTGATGCGATTGGCGGGGCCGCTGGGCGCGGCGCAACTCCAACTCGTTCTCCTCGTAGTGGACGACTACGTCGCCCGGGACCGGCGATGGATCGGGCTGGACCGGTGCATGATCGACGGAGCCTGTGCCCCTGCGCGCTCGGGGCGTCGCCTTTCTCGCCCATCGCGATCGAACGCGATGCCATCGTGCGGGACCGTGGGTGGGACTCGGTATCCGGATCAACCGAATTCGTCGGCACCGGCGGATCACGGCCAGAGAGTGGGCCCGGGCCGCTGGGCGGTGCCACACCCTGCTGTCTCGGATCGAATCAGGCAAGCACCCCCGGTGTCGACCACGCACAACACGAATTCAGGGCGGAGGAGAACCGATGAACGAACGACAGGACGCGCTCGTGCCAGCCGATGTGGTGCTCACGTACCCAGGACGCTGGTGGCAGGAGGCGGCAGGGCATTGGCGGTCGAGTACGGCGGACAGCAGGCTGTGCTCGTCCGGGAAGTGCCGGTAGCTGCCGGGTGGTTTCGGCAGCTACCGGGCGGTGGGTGCTCAGGGGCGCGGGATCCTGGGCAGGAGCAGGTGTGGTCGCCGCTCGTGGTCGCTGTGCAGGGTGGTCCGGCCGCGGTAGGCGGCGCGGTCCCGGTCTCCGGGGAGTTCGTGCCAGTAAGCGCCGCTGCCGCGGACTTCGCGGCCGTAGGTGATCTCGTGCGGGCCCGGCAGGTGGTGTTCGTAGTCCTGGCCGCGCACGGACACGCCGATGGCGTGGCCTGCCGGGACCACAATGGACAGTGGCCAGATTTCCACGTCCGCCGCGTACACCTGCCCGGGAACCAGTGGCGAGATCGCGGTGTGCCGCTGCCAGGGGCGGTATGGCCGCGACAGGTCAGGGTCGAGTTCGCGGTGCGAGACGCGCAGCCAGCCTTGGCCGACCGGGCCGTGCGGCTCGAAGGCGGTCGGGAACAGTACTTCGGTGCCCTCGGGGTCGAACAGGTGCACCGTGACGAACAGGTCCGCGTCCTCGGTCGTGGAGGAGACGAACAGCTTCAGCGCCGCGGGGCCGGTGTATTCCACCTCCTGGTCGGCGGGCGGGAGGGTGAACATCAGTCCTTCCGACCGCGCGACGAACTCCGCGCGCTGTGCGCCGGAAGGGGCGTGGCCGGTCAGGGCGCGGGTGTCGAGATCGAGGTGCAGTTCGGTCCATTCCGTGCGGGCGAGCGGCCATTCCCGCTCGTGGCGCGGGAAGAAGCCGTCGGGCGTGCGCACCTGGAGCTGTACCGGCGGGTGGGCGTCCCAGCCGTTGGCCTCGCCTTTGAGGAAGTGATCGAAGAAGCGTCGCTGCACGTCGAGTCCGTAGTCGGTGTAGAACTCCGTCCAGTGTTCGAGCCCGTGCACCTCCAGCCACTTCTGCTCGGACGAAACCCGGTCGAAGCCTTCGAAGTTGCCCCGCGAGTGCAGGCCCATGCCACCCCAGTTGGAGGAGGACAGCACGGGCACGGTGATCTTCTCCAGCACCGCGGTGCGGTCCCGGTAGTAGTCGTCGACGACGGGCCGCGCGAGCAGGACCTCGGAGATGTCGATCGCGGCCGCCCGCAGTTCCTCGTCCGTGCGGACCGGTTTGCCCGACACCCTGCGGCCGGTGTTCGGGTTGACCGGCGCGTCGGCGCGGCCGTGCTGGATGCGCAGCACCTGGTGCGGTGCCCAGCCCGGCATGAACTCCGACGGGATCCCGCCGTGATGGGTGTACTCGCGGAAGTAGTCGGACGCGCCCTCCCACGGGCAGATGGCCTTGAGGTGCGGCGGGGAAAGGGCGGCAGCCAGCCACTGGTTGGTCGCGAGGTAGGAGATGCCGAGCATGCCGACGTTGCCGTTGCTCCAGTCCTGGACGCCTGCCCATTCGATCGCCTCGTAGAGGTCCTGCCCCTCGCGCGGCGAGAAGAAGTCGATCGATCCCTCGCTGCCACCGGTGCCGCGCACGTCGATCCGCACGCACACGTAGCCTTCCGGGACCCACCGCTCCGGGTCCGGGTATTCCCAGACCTGGTACGCGCCGGTCGACTTCGCCGTCACTTCGGGGTGGTCGCGCACGAGGGCGGAGTACTGGTGCGCGAACCCCTCCGCGAACGCGAGGCCCTTGCCGTACGGGCTGGACGCCAGCAGCACCGGGTGCGGCTTGTCGTCGTCGGGGCGGAAGATGTCCGCGGCGAGCGTGACCCCGTCGCTCATCGTGATCCGCACGTCCCAGTCGACCCGCATGCCGTCGCGCACTTCGCTGTAGGGCTCGTAATGCTGTGTCATGGATTCCCTTCCTTTCCGTCCTTGGCGGATAGTCCTGTGTGGATGGTCCGATGTGGTCAGTCGCGCGGTCTGCCCATCGCGGCCGTCGCGAGGACGCCGACGATCGGGATGGCGCACAGCTGGATGACCCCGGCGGTCTGCCAGCCGAGGCCGGCCTTGGTGGCCGCGAAGAAGTAGCCGGACACACTCGCCGGGATGTACATGGCGGCAACGAACAGGCCGCTCGCCCTGCCGACCATCGCGGCGGGCACCGACCGCTGGATGAGCGCGCTGGTGTTGGTGTAGACGACCCCGGTGAAGGCGATCCCCAGCACCAGGGAGAGCACGAGCTGCGCGGGGTAGGCGTCACCGGAGAGGAAGATCCCCGCCCCGCACCCGGCGATCGCGGCGAACCCGGCGACGTTGACCAGCCGCTGGTCGAACCGGTCGGCGAAGATGCCGCAGAAGACCGACGTGAGCGCGCCGAGCCCGAACATGCCGGCGGCGACCGCGGTCTGGTCGGCGGTGTAGCCGTGTGCGTCGCGAAGGTAGGTGGGATACAGCCCGAGGTAGCCGTAGATGGTGAAGCCCGCGGCGACGGTGGCGATGGTGCAGCAGACGACGCGCCGGTTGAAGAACCGGACATCGCCCTCCGGTACCGGGGCGGTGCGAAGTTCCTCGTGGCGGCCGACCTCCGTCACCGACTGCGGTACCGCGAACACGAGGACGGCGAGGACGACCAGGCCGATCGCGCCGAACACGAAGAGCGGGACGCGCCAGTTGCCCGTCGAAGACAGGAGCGTCCCGCCCAGGAGCGGACCGGCGAACGCGCCGAGCCCGAACGCGGCGTTGATCGACCCGATCGCCACCGCGCGGTTGCGGTGGAAGTACGCGCCGACGGCGGCGTACAGCGCCGCGTTCTGGGCTCCTTCGCCGACACCGGACAGGATCCGCCACGCGGTCAGGTCGGCGAGCCCGGCCGCGGTCGCCTGGAGCGCGCAGGTGATCGAGAACAGCAGCAGGCTCGCGATGATGACCCGTTTGCGGCCGATCCGGTCGGCCAGGTAGCCCGCCGGGATACCGGCCAGCCCCATGCCGAGGGTGAAGATCGTCGACAGCGTCCCTGCCTGGTTTCCGGTGAGCAGGTAGGTCTGCTTGATGTCGGGCAGCAGGATGGCGAACACCTGCCGGTCCATCGCGTTGACGAGGTAGGTCAGATCGAGGACGAGCAGGATGAGCAGGGTCCGGAAGGTCCACGACGAGGCGCCGGTTCGCGGGGCGGGGCCGGTGAGTTCGGGGGTGGTCATGGTGGTGCTCCTCGGAGCAGGGAGGGGCAGGGGCGCGTGCGGGATGGCGAACGGGAGCCGTTCGCGCCGTCCTCCTGGACGGCCGGGTGCTGCCGGAACGGGGTCAGTACAGGGAAAGCAACCGCAGCCCGCGCCGCACGTGTTTGAGCCGGTCGCGGCGCTCGCGCCGGGCGGTGACCGCCTGGTCGAGCGACACCGGCACGAAGCGGACCGTGTCCGGTGCCTTGAGCTGTGCGAGCACGTCGAGGTCGCTGCTCACGACGGTGCCGATGGTGGCGTAGCCGCCTCCGGTCACGGCATCGCGCAGCAGGCAGATGGCTTCCTCGCCGTTGGGCACCTGCACCGACCCCACCGGGTAGCCGAGGTCGACCACGTTGCTGGGGTTGTCGCCCGCGCCGAACGGGGCTTCGCGGTCGACGAACCGCAGTGCCGGCCCGATCAGCCTGCGGCCGGTGCGGTCGGATTCGGGCGAGACGGCGAACGTCGAGGAGAAGAACTCGTGGACGCTCTCGTCGGTGAACCGGTGCCGGCACAGTCCTTCGACGAACCGGAGGGGCTGGTGCCCGCCGAGTGCGGGACGCAACCGGGGATCGACGGAACTGCCTTGGCCGGGACGGATCTCGTCGGGCTCGTCGCCGACCGGCAAGGTGTCGCCTGCCGCGAGCGCACGGCCGTCGTGCCCGCCGATCGCCGAACTCTGGTAGGTGGACCGGCTACCGAGGAACGGCTCGGTCGCGATCCCGCCGCGCACCGCGAGGTAGGCGTGGCAGCCGGTGCGCAGGGCGCCGATCCGCAGTACCCGGCCGGCGTCCACGAACACGGTCTGCCAGCACGGCACCGGCATTCCGTCGATGCGGACGTCGGCTTCGCCACCGGTGACCGCCACGGTCGCCGGTTCGGCGAAATGCAACTCCGGGCCGGTCATGGTGATTTCCAGCGTCGCCGCGGTCTCGTGGTTGCCGACGAGCAGGTTGGCGCAGCGGTGCGAGTACTGGTCGAGTGCGCCGGACGGGGGCAGGCCGATGGCGTACTGCCCGTCACGGCCGAGGTCCTGGACCAGCGTGCGGGCGCCAGGGGCGAGGACGGTGATCACGACAGCGCCGCTTCCAGGGTGCGGGGGTAGCCCGCCGGGTCGGCGAGGAATTCGGCGAGCGCGAACCGTACCGGCGCGCGCCGGTACCGGTACCGGCCTTCGCGCGAGTCGGTGCGCAACTGCGCGTACTCCTCGCCGGGAACGGGCCGGAAGCGCAGCAGCGTGGAGATCGTGGCGAGCACCTTCGACTTCTCGAACCCGGGGGTCCGCTGGGCGAGGTCGGCGACCGGGACGGGGGACCGGCCGAGCAACTGGTAGCCGCCGACGCCCGCGGTCGGGTAGACGACGGTGAACGCGCCGCCGTGCGCGACCGCCCTGGCCGGGGTCTCCGTTCTCGGCCGCAGGTACTTGGGTACCTGGATCTGCCGCTCGCGCGGCACGAGCTGGACGCATTCGGTGTTGCCGGGTTTGAAGCACGGGAAGGTGACGATGAACGGCGCCGACGAGTGCGCGGCGACCAGGTCGGCCACCGAGGCCAGCCCGTTGACCCGCGCGGTGTAGGCGATGTCGGTCTCCTCCGGTGATTGGTGCCGGTCCCGGAACTTCAGGCAGGTCCGTTCGGTCGCCGGATCCGCGTACCACACGGGGATTTCGACGATTTCCGTGTCCAGCGCCACCGATCCCGCCTCCCCGAACCGTGCGTGCAACCGGGCCAGCGTTCGCACGAGCTCACGCGGATGCAGCACGTCCGGATCGGCGCGCACGAGGTAGCTCGCGTTGGCCGGGGCGACGTCGATGACGCCGGGCAGCTCGCGCCGGGCCAGTTCCCCGGTGATCGCCTGGATCCGCAGCGCCTGCGCGAGATCCATGCCAACGCCGACTTCGACGAACACGAACTCGTCACCGCCGAAGCTCGCCCGCGCGCCATCGCCGAAGAACTCGTAGCCGCTCATGCGATTGTCTCGTTCTGCGAGACAGTGCCCGATTTCTTGTGGCGCATGATGTCTTCGATTCGCTCGCAAGCGTCGCTCATGCCGTCCGCCGGTGTGCGCTGAGGACGAACCCGGCCGATTCGAGGCGTCGTCGCACGGCCGCCGCGATCGCGACCGCGTTCGGCCGGTCGCCGTGCACGCACACCGAGCGCACCGGCATCGGGATCACCGTCCCGTCTGCCGTGCGGACGGTGCCGCGCGCCATCTCCAGCGCGCGATCGGCGACCGCGCCCGGATCCTTGGCCAGCGGGACCGGTTCGACGATGTTGATTCCGTCCTGGTCGAAGTCGAGGTCGGCCGCGTTCTCCGGTACGGCAGGCAATCCCGCCGCGGTGACCGCGCGCATCGCCTCGGTGGGCGCGAACATGAGCGGCACCCCGGGGAGAACCGGCTGGAGCGCTCCCGCGACCGTGACCGCCAGCTCGGGCGAGCGGCAGATCCGGCCCATGAGCGCGCCGTGCGGCTTGACGTGCGTGAGCGGGACGTCCTCCGCCGCGGCGAGCCCGGCGAGCGCACCGACCTGGTACAGGATGTAGTCGACCACGTCGGAATCGGTCGCGGGCAGCGCCCGGCGGCCGAAGCCGAGCAGGTCCGGGTACCCGGGGTGGGCGCCGGCGGCGATCCCGGCCTCCCGCGCGCGGACCAGGGACGACCGCATGGTCGCCGGATCACCGGCGTGGTAACCGCAGGCGATGTTGGCGGTCGTGACGTACCGGAACAGGGCGTCGTCGTCGCCGAGCGTCCAGCGGCCGAAGCTTTCCCCGGCGTCCGCGTTCAGGTCGATCGTCGGTGCGGTCATGCTCGCCTCCGGATCAGGTGGGAAGGACGCGGGCGGCCGCGTCGGCGAAGCGTTCGAGCAGCAGCGCCGCGTCGGCGTCGTTGAACACCAGCGGCGGCCGGATCTTGATGACGTTGCCGTCCGGCCCGGACGCCGACACGAGCACGAAGTGTTCGCGCAGATCGTCCACAAGGGACTGGGCGAGCGCCCGGTCCGGATCGGTGCCGTCCGGGACGGTCACCTCGATGCCGAGGAACAGCCCGGCGCCGCGCACGTCGGCGAGGCGAGGGTGGCCGGACGCGATTTCGGCGAACCCGCGCGCCAGGTGCGCGCCGATCTCGCGGGCGTTGTCGATGAGGCCTTCGCGGTCGATGGTGCCGAGCACCGCCGCGGCCGCGGCGATCGGCACGTCGCTGCCGCCGAAGGTGTTGAAGTAGCGCACGTTCCGGCCGAACTCCCGGCCGATCTCGTGCCGCAGCACCGTCGCGGCCACCGGAATCCCGTTGCCCATCGGCTTTCCCAGCGTCACCAGGTCGGGCACGACCTCGTGCCTGCCGAAACCCCACCACCCGGCCCCTGTGCGGCCGAAACCCGCCTGGACCTCGTCCGCGAGGTAGACGCCGCCCGCCGCGCGGACCTCGGCGGCGAGCACGCCGAGCAGGTCCGTGGGAAACGGCTGCACGCCGTCGGAGGAGAAGATGCTGTCCACCACGAGCGCGCACACGCCGAACCCGTGCCGCTGGAGATCGTCGACGGCCGCCCGGATCTCGGCACGCAGCATGGTCACCACCTCGGCACCGTGCCGCAGGGGATCCGGCGCGCTGATCGTGCGCACGTGCGGCCCCAGTGGCGAGGTCGGGCCGAGCGACGGGGAGAACGCCGCCACCTCGGCGGTCACGCCGTGGTAGGCGTTGCGCGTGACGATGACGCCGGTGTTGCCGGTGTGCGCCCGCGCGATGCGCAAGGCGAGGTCGTTCGCCTCCGAACCGGTGCAGGTGTAGGTGACCCGGTCGAGTTCCGCGGGGAACGTCGCGAGCAGCCGTTCGGAGAAGTCGAGCAGATCGGCTCGCAGATAGCGGGTGTTCGTGGTGAGGATCGACAGTTGCCGGGTCACCGCCTCGACGACGGCGGGGTGGCAGTGCCCGAGCGAAACGACGTTGTTGTAGGCGTCGAGGTACTCGTTGCCCGCGGAATCGTAGAGGTGCACACCTGACCCCCGGCGCACCTCGACCGGGTTCGTGTAGAACAGCTGGTACCCCGGCCCGAGCACCTTCGCGCGCCGGTCCAGGAGTTCCCGGATGTGCGGCGGTTGCCCGGCCAGGTGCTCGCCGGTGAAGCCGTTGACCATCTCCGGCCCGGTCATCGCCGCACCGCCAGTACCCGTTCGGTCGCGGCCTCCCGGCCCGCGTACGCGGCCCGCGCGGTCGCCCAATCACGGGACGCGTGCGAGAGCACATACGCGGCGCGTGCCGGATCCCGCCGGGCTCGCCAGGACGCGATGAGCGCCCGCTGCACCAATCGCGCCGTCGCCAGCAGCGGAAGAAGCGCGAGTTCCCCATCGGCGACCGGCCTGATTTCGAGATAGCCGCGCAGCCACGCGAGCGGGGCCGCCCATGGGTCCGCCGCGTCCACATCGAGGAGGTTGGACAGCGCGATGGCGAGGTCGAAGACCACCGCCGTGCGCAGCACATCGCCGAAGTCGAGGATCCCGGTCAGCGCTCCGCGAGCGTCGACGAGGATGTTGTGCGGGCTCAAGTCGTTGTGCACAAGCTGGGTGTCGAGGTCGTTCGGCCGGACGCGGCGCGCGAACTCCTCGAGCGCCTCGTGCGCGAGCACGAGATCCGGACCGTCCACTGTGTCCAGTAATGGGTCGAGTGCACCGAGGTGGCGCAGATCCCAGATCAGGGCTCGATCCTGGTCCACGCCGCGGAAACCGGCGAGTGCGCGGGTGAGCTGTGCGTGGCAGCGGCCGAAGGGGGTCGGATCGGCCGCACGTCCGGTCAGCGGTTCTCCTGGCAGGTAGGACAAAACTCGCAGCAGTCGCGGGCCAGGCGCGATTTCGTGCAGCTCCGCACCGTCCACACCGGACCGGATCACCGGGATCGGCAGCTCGGGCGCGGTGTGCGCGAGGTGGTGCAGCACCGCCGTCTGCAGGGTGAGGTCCTCGTTCTCGCCGCTCACCTTGACCAGGTGGCGCGTGCCGGCCGCGTGCAGGACGAAGGTCTCGTCCTTCTCCGACGGAATGCGCTGGAGCCTGCCGGACAAGCCGTGCACCTCCCGCAACGCGTCGAGCACCAGTGCTTCGCCGAGTTGCTTCGTGACGGCGTCGAGGCCACTCGCGGTCACGAGTTCGCGGAACCCCGGCATGGTCGGATTCCTCACGAGGCCACCCAGCCGCCGTCGATCAGCAGGCTGGAACCGTGGATGTAGGAGGCGGCGGGGGAGGCGAGGAACACGACCGCGGGCGCGATGTCCCCGACTTCGCCGACGCGTCCCGCGGGAGTGCTGTCGAGCATCTGGCGCTCGTAGCCGGAATCCGCGAGCAGGTGCGCGTTGATGCTCGTGCGCACGTTGCCGGGGGCGACGGCGTTCACCCGGATGCCCTGGGGGGCGAACTCGGCGGTCAGCGACTTGACCAGCAACTCCACCGCGCCCTTGGTCGCGCAGTAGGCGCTGGAGTTCGGGAAGCCGACGTGCCCGCAGATGGAGGAGACGAAGATGACGCTGCTGCCGTCACCGAGGTGCTCGGCGGCCGCCCTGGTCAGTCGGAACGGCGCACGGACGTTGGTCGCCCACTGGGTGTCGAGCTGCTCGTCGGTGGTGTCGGGGAACGGCGTCGGCAGGAAGACCCCGGCGGCGTGCACGAGCACGTCGATGCCGCCGAAGCGCGCGAGCGTGCGGTCCACGACTTCACCGGGGCCGGAAGCGGCGGTGAGGTCGGCGACGATCGGCTCGGCCACCGCGTCCGCCGCCGTCAGCTCCGCGGCGACCGTCGCGAGGCGCTGTGCGTCCCGCCCCACCAGTGCGACCCGGGCACCCGCGGCGCCGAGTTCGCGCGCGATCTGCGCGCCGATCCCCGAGCTCGCGCCCGTGACGACGGCGGTCCGATCGCGAAGCGGTTGTGAGTTGCCGGCCATGGAGACTCCCTCGCGACTCTTAATGTTAGAAAACTTGCACTAACGAAGAGTATGCGAGGGCGAGGCCGTTAATGCAAGAGTTCCTGCAGTAAGAGTTTCAGGCCGGGTTCAGGGCTCGGTCCACCAACGCGTCCAGGTCGGTGTCGGGGCGCTCGTAGCCGAAGATCGCGCGCAGGTAGATGGGTGCGAGCACGACGTCGAAGACGTGCGCGACCGTCGGTGGCTTGCCGCCCGCCTCGGCGACCCTGTCCAGTGCCCGCTGCAACTGGGTGGTGCGCTGGCGCAGATACCCGGCGGCGTCGGCGGCGAGCGGGCCGCTCTGCTCGCCGCCGAGTGGGGAGGTGGCCGCGGCGAGCGCGCGGAACAGGGCGAACCCTTCCCTGGTCTTCACCTGCCCGGCGACCGCGCGCGCCCAGTCGAGCAGGTCGCGGCGCAGGTCTCCGGTGTCCGGGAACGGCGCCTCCTCGTTGAGCTGGGTGACCGCGACGTCGAGGACCAGCGACTCGATCCGTCCCCAGCGCCGGTAGATCGTCACCTCGTGCACACCGGAGCGCTCGGACACTTCCCGCACCGATGGCTGGTCCTGACCCGCGGCGAACAACTCGCGCACGGCGTTGTGCACCGCCGCGCGCGTGCGGGCCGTACGACCTCCAGGGCGAGTTTCTGCCATGGGGCCAGGCTAGCGTTCGCCTCGCCGGCAACCGCGACGGCGGACTTCCGCCGGGCGGGGCGAGCCGCCGAAATATACTGCCGCCGTGACGTCTCATCCCCCGAAGTCCAGGGTGTCCGAGGGGCTGCCGCCGATCACCCCGGCCCAGGTGGTCGACGCCGCGGTGCGGCTCACGGTGCGGCACGGCATCGACGGGTGGACCGTTCGCGCGCTGGCTCAGGACTTGGGGGTGGCTCAGGCCGTCGTCTACCACCACGTGGGTGACCGCCAGCAGGTCGTGTACGCCGTCGCGAGCCAGGTCGTCGACCAGATCCCGGTGCCTGCGGCTGACCGGCCGTGGCGGGAGTGGTTCGGCGCGCTGCTCGCCGACGTGCGGAAGGTGACGTTGCACCACCCCGGTGTGGCGCGGCATTTGGTCGTGCTCGGGCCGCTGGCCGGCGCGGGCCGGATCGTCCGGCCCGGCATGGACGTGCTGACCGCGGCGGGGTTCGCCGAGGACGCCATGATGATCTACAACTACCTGTCCAACACGGCGCTGAGCCTGATCGCCGTCGAGGACGAGCGCAACAAGGACCCGGACGAGCGGATGCGGCGGGCCCGCGAGCTGGCGGACCTGGCGCAGGATCCGGACGAAGGGCTGTCCGAGATGGGTGAGTGGCTGGCGTCGCGTGCGGTGAGCATCGACCAGCTTCGGGCGGCGGACGCGCACAACTACCGGTTCAGCGTCGAGCGAGCGCTCGACGGGGCGGAGGCGCGGCTGAAGGTGGTGCGCAAGCGCACCGCCCGGCGAGCCGTGCGCCTTGAACGACGTTCTACGAGGGCGACGGGCTCGAAGCTGAGTACAAAAGGACAAGAGTAGGGATCGCTGGGGCAAGTTCACTTTGTCGGGTGACTTCTCCGTAGTTAGGCTTCCCTAATTGTGAGTGAGGTTGCTGGGATCTTCAATGCGGTGCGCAGTCCTGCGCGTGGCCTGCCCTGTCATGACGGGTTGTGGCCGCTCGCCGGTCGTGCCGAGGAAGTCGGCCGCATCAGTGCCGCACTGGCTGGTGGGTCCGGTGTGGTCCTCACCGGCGCCAGGGGCGTGGGGCGCAGCAGGTTGCTGACCGCCGCGCTGGAGCGGGCCGCCGGATCGGCGGCGCTGATTTCGCCGCTCGAACTCGACCGGGTGCCGGACGGGCACGCGGTGGTGGGCATCGACGATGCCGAGACGCTGGACCCCGTCGTCGCCGCGCGACTGCACCACCTCGCTCGCGAAGGACGGATCTCGGTGGTGGCCGTCGTGTGCGATGGCGAGTGGGTGCCCGAGGGGATCGGGCGGCTGTGGCTCGACGGATTGGCCGAGCGAGTGGAGATCCGCCCGTTCGAAGACCACCAGATCGCCGAGGTGCTGGCGGTCCGGCTCCGTTCCGAGATCGCGCCGGAGGCCGTGCGCGGCATGGGCATGCTCACCGCGGGCAACGCGATGCTGCTGCGGGAACTGACCGAGCACGCCGTCGCGGAGGGCAGCCTGCGCCGCGAACGGGGCGTGTGGCGCTGGTCGGGGTTGTCCTGCGCGGACGGCAGGCTCGCCGATGTGGTGCGGATGCGGCTCGGCAAGCTCACCCCGGCCGAGACCGAGCTGATCGACCTGGTCGCACTGACGGGGACGCTGAGCCTGGACTCGCTGCCCGGCTTCGAAGAGGCGGCGGAGTCGTTGAACCGCCGGGGCGTGCTCACCGTCCACACCGAAGGCGGCGCGCCACGGGTGCGGATGACGTTCCCGCTGTGCGGCGATGTCGTCGCGGCCGCCATGTCGGAGTTGACCGCCAGGCGGCTGCGCGCCAAGCTCGGCGTCGCCGAGGAGATCGTGCCCCCGGTTCCGATACCGGTACAGGCCGTCAAGGAGCGCACCCGCGAGACACCGCCGCCGGTCTGCGTACTCGGACTGCGCACCCTCACCACGCGCGAGCGAGAGGTCGCCGGGTACGCGGCCACCGAGCTGACCAGCCGGGAGATCGCCGAGCTGCTGGTGGTGTCGGTCCGCACGGTCGAGAACCACCTGCAGCGGGTCTACAGCAAGCTCGGCATCACCCGGCGCGCCGATCTCGCCGCGGCGCTGGCCGCCGCCGGGCTTGGCGCAGCAACGGACCGGTGTCGACCGCGAGACACCGCGAGCTGAACGACTCCAGCGCGTCCAGGTAATCCGACCGCACTGCCTCCTCGTCGACGTTCGTGGCGCGCCCGTCCCGCAACACCACCTTGCCGCCGACCAAGACGGTGTCGACGTCGGGAGATCCGCCGAGCATCAGCAGGCTTTCCAGCGGGCGGGGCTGCAGCAGGTAGCGCCAGTCATCGGTGCGCACCAGCACCAGGTCGGCGAGGTTGCCCGGCTCGATCGAGCCGATGCCGTGCCAGCGCAGGCCGTGTGCCGGGATCCGGGTGGCCATCGCCAGTGCGTCGGACGGCCGCACTTCGGCGGGGTCGCCGGTGCGCTCGGCGAAGCCGTGCCACGCGGCGCGCATCGCTTCCACCATGCCGGGGTGCGGCAGGGGGGAGCCGTCGGTGGACACCGACACCGCCACCCCCGCGCGGCGCAGATCGGTGATCGCGGTCGTCTCGGTCAGCACGGTTTCGCCGGTGCAGCCGTACTTCGCGGGCGAGACGGTGATCGAGGCGCCCGAGGCGAGCAGCAGTTCGCGCTCGGCGTCGTCGAGGAAACCGCAGTGCACCGCCATCAGCCGCTCAGTGAGCAGGCCGAGATCGGCCAGCCGTCGCAGGCCGGTCCGTCCGAAGTGGTGGCGCATCACCTCCGCCTCCGCTCGCAGCGCGGCCACGTGCGTCACGAACGGCAGGTCGTGCCGTTCGGTGAGCGCGGCGAGACCGGCGCCCAGTTCGTCGGTCAGATTCGTGACGTACACGGCGGACGGGCGGGCGCGCACCAGTCCCGTCGTGTCCGCGGCGGCCATCCGCACGATCTCCTCGGTACGGGCCAGCACCGCGTCGGTGTCCCTCGTGCGCAGCGGCACCGGCGATCCCGGCTCGCACACCGCGTCACCCGTCCAAAGGCTGACCGCGCACCGCGTGCCGAGCGCGCGTGCCGCCGCGGCCAGTGCCTCCGGCCGGTTCACCGAGCCGGTGTCGCCGAGCGTGGTCACCCCGCATCGGAGCTGCGTCCACATCGAGTAGCGGGCCACGGCTTCCGCCTCGCCGGGAGTCAGCAGCCCGGCGAGATCGGCCGACGCGTCGAACGCCGCCGACACGTCGTGCGGGTGGCCGCCGTGGCTGAGCATCCCGCCGGTGTCCGCGCGGTCCGACCGTGCGCGAAGCCCGTTCTCCCCGGTCAGGCGCAGCGCGAAGGTTTCGTGCCAATGCGCGTTGACGAAGCCGGGCAGGACGGCCGTGCGGCTCGCGTCCAGTACCGTCAGCTCGGCCGCGCGGTCCGGGGGCAGTGCCGCCACCGCGGTGCCGACCTCGGCGGCCGTGCCCACGGCGGCGATCCGATCGTCCACGACGAGCACGCAGCCGCGGGGGACCACCCGTTCCCGCGCGTCGGCGGTGTGCACGCAGCCGTCCTGGATCAGCAGCACCGGCATCGGGGTCATCGCCCGTTGAGGTGTGCGAGCCACTGGTTCAGCGTCGGCGCGCCGGCCAGTGCGGTGAACGAGACCGGGCGCTTCTCCCGGCGCCATCGGCTCGTCATCCGCATGACCTCCAACGAGCTGAGCCCGAGCAGTACGAGGTTCGCGTCGCCGTCGATCTCGTCCGGCCGCGTGCCGAGCGCGGTCGCGATGATGGTGCGCAGTTCGGTTTCCGTGACGCTCATTCCGCCCTTTCCTCGCCGATGTCTTCCTTGGCCCGCAACGCTTTTTTGTCGACCTTCCCGAGCGGGGTCAACGGCAGCGCCTCGACCAGTGCCAGCCGGTCGGGCAGTTTGTAGTCCGCGACGCCGCGGCCGTGCATCAGTTCGCGCAGCTGCGCGAGCGTGGGTGGCCGGGTTCCTCGCGCCACGACGTAGGCGCAGGTGCGCTCGCCGAGGAACTCGTCGGGCACGCCGATCACGGCCGCCGCCGCGACCGCCGGGTGCTCGGTGAGGTGCGCCTCCACCTCACCAGCGGAGATCTTGTCCCCACCACGGATGATCATGTCCTTGAGCCTGCCCTCGATGACCAGTTCACCGTGTTCGGTGAGCCGGGCGAGATCGCCGGTGCGGAAGAAACCGTCCTCGGTGAACACCCTGGCGTTGTGGTCGTCGGCCCGGTAATAGCCGCGCGGCGTGTACGGGCCGCGGGTGATCAGCTCCCCGATGCCGCCGGGGGACAGCTCGGCGCCACCTTCGCCGACGATGCGCAGTTCGTCCTCATCGGACACGGGCAGGCCCTGCGTGCCGAGGACGTGCCCGGCCGGGCCGTGCTCGCGGGTGAACGTCAGCAAACCTTCGGCCATCCCGAACACCTGCTGGAGCGCGCAGCCCAGCGCGGGGCCGATCGAGCGCACGAACTCCGGTTTCATCCGCGCGCCGCCGACCTGGACCAGCCGCAGCGAACCGAGGTTCGATCCGGTCCACCCCGCCTCCTCGACCCAGAGCTGGGCCAACGACGGCACGAGGGCCGTCACCGTCGCGTTTTCTTTTTCCACCAGGGGAAAGCAGGTCTCCGGCGTGGGATCGTCCGCGAGTACCGCGGTGCCGCCGGTCAGCAGCGTGCCGAGCAACCCCGGCGAGCCCCACGCGAAATTGAACCCGATCGGCAGCGCGGCAAGGTAGACGTCGTCGCGGGTCAGTTCGCACGCCGAAGCGGCGGCGCGTGACTGGTACAGGTAATCGTCGTGGGTGCGGGGGATGAGCTTGGGCAGCGCGGTCGTCCCGCCGGACAGGAGGAAGAACGCGACGTCGGACGGGTCTGGCGCGGGGAAGTCGGCAGGCTCCGCCTCGGGCAGGGCTTTGACGTTCCCGCTCGGCTCGCCGACGACGAACAGCGAGCGCAGCGACGGCAGTTCCGCGTGCAGCTTCTCGGCCAGCGCGCGGTGGTCGAAGTCGCGGTGCGTGTCTGGTCCGATGTAGACGGTCGCCCCGGTCAGCTCGCACAGGTGGCGCAGCTCGCTGTGCCGGTGCGCGGGGAGCGCGAAAACCGGAATGGCGCCCAGCCGGAACAGCGCGAAGCAGAGGGCCGCGAACTCGGGCACGTTCGGCAGTTGCACGACGACTCGTTCGCGCGGCGCGATGCCGTGGCCGGCGAACCCGGCGGCCAGCCGGTCGGCCCAGGCATCCAGTTCCGCGTAGGTGATCCGCCGGTTTCCGCGCACCAGCGCGGTGTGCGGGCCGAATCGCCTCGCCGCCTTTCGCAACGCCTCACCGATCGGCTCACCGCGCCAGACACCCAGCGCGCGGTACCGCTTCGCCAGGTCTTCGGGCCATGGCGTACATCCGTCGAGCATCAGTTCCCTTCCCGGTCCGCGATGATCTCCACGATCGCGCACCCCGCTTCCATGCCGGTGGTCGAGCCGATCAGGAGCACGTGGTCCCCGCGGTTCACCGCTCCGCCGCGCCAAAGGTGTTCCAGTGCGAGGAAAAGGTCCGCGGCGCCGGTGTGGCCGACCGTGCTGGTGTAGTCCCACGCGCTGTCCTCCGGTCCCGCGCCCACCGGGTCGAGGAAGATCGCGTCGAGCGCGTCGATGGTGTAGCCGGGGTGGCACACGCGCCGGATGTCGGCCATCGTCAGGCCCGCTTCGCCCAGCGTGCGTTCGGCGATCGCGGCGACCTGCTCGCCGAAACCGAGGATCGGTGGCGCGTCTCCCGCCGCCCATTGCTCGCGGACGCGTTCGCCGCGCTCCTGGAAGTTCAGCCCCCTGCCCACCGTCGAACCCGGCGGGAACAACGCTTCGCCTGCCCGGTGCAGCCCCTCCATCGCCGGGTCGGACCGCGATCCGATCGCGCGCACGCGGGCGAAGCCGTGGCTGCGCGATACGACGACGGACGACGCGCCGTCCGCGAGCAGGAACAGATCGGAGGCCCGCCAACGATCCGCCAGCGCGGTGGAAAAGTTGTCGGCCGTGGTGACGAGTGCCGCGCCACACCCGGAATCGGCGCGAAGCCGGTGCCACGCGGCCTCCACGCCGGCCAGCATGCTGAGGCAGCCCTGCCGCAGTTCCAGCGCCGGGATCGGCCGGTTCAGCGTGTTCAGCAGCACGTAGTGCGGCGCGGACCAGCCTTCGGGGCCCTGCGGATGGGTGGCGCTGTGCAGCAGCACGGCGAAATCGTCCGGGGTGTGCCCGCAGCCCTCGAGCGCGTTCCGCCCGGCCCTGATCGCCATGTCCGGCGCGGGTTCGCCGGGACTGACGGTCACCGCGCGCATACCGGACACCGCGGCGGCGGCTTCGTCGTACCAGCCGTTGGCGACGGCCTCCTCCACGGTCACCCTGGGCGGGAGATGACTGCCGATGCCGGCCAGGAAAAG
Organism: Amycolatopsis minnesotensis; assembly: GCF_039529815.1. NCBI lineage: Bacteria > Bacillati > Actinomycetota > Actinomycetes > Pseudonocardiales > Pseudonocardiaceae > Amycolatopsis > Amycolatopsis minnesotensis. The sequence continues at coordinate 89,415 of NZ_BAAANN010000011.1, forward strand.
ATCGTCGGTGCGCACCCGGCGAGTGGAGCACGCGGAGGGACGCGAGCACATGAGTAACCGGCTACTCAACTGCGCGCGGCTGAGTATGTGTGCGCTCTCACGGCGACTTGAGTAGCCACTACTCAGGCTTCACCCCGCGCGAGCCTGTTGTGCTGACGTCGTGGTCGAAACAGCGCACGAGGATTTGTCCGGTCGGGTCGCCATCATCGGCATGGGGTGCCGGTTCGCGGGCGGGGCCGACTCCGCCGAACGGTTCTTTTCCTTCCTGCTCACCGGCTCCCGGTCGGCCGGTCCCGTTCCGAGCGGCCGGTGGGACGCCGCACGCGGCCGTTCACGGGAGAACGCCGCCGCGCTGTCGAGGGTGACCGCGCGCGGCTCGTTCCTCGACGACGTCGCCGGTTTCGACAACGCGTTCTTCGGCATCTCGGGCGTCGAAGCGGCTCAGCTCGACCCGCAACAGCGCATCACCCTGGAGGTGGCGTGGGAGGCGCTGGAGCACGCCGGCGCCGACCCGCGCGCGCTCGCGGGCACCGACACCGGCGTCTACCTCGGCGTCGGCACCGACGACTACGGCAGGCGGCTGCTGGAGGACCTGCCGGGAGTGCGGGCGTGGACCGGGATCGGCGCGTCGCTGTGCGCCGTCGCGAACCGCGTGTCCTACACACTCGACCTGCGCGGCCCCAGTTTCGCCGTGGACACCGCGTGCTCCTCCTCACTGGTGGCGCTGCACCAGGCCTGCCGTGCGGTCGCCGGGGGAGAGGTGCCGCTCGCGCTCGCCGGTGGCGTGATGATCATGTCCGGGCCGGGGCTGACCGCGGTGCTCGACGAGGCGGGCGCCCTCGCTCCGGACGGTGTCTCGAAAACGTTCACCGCCGGTGCCGACGGTTACGGCCGCGGTGAGGGCTGCGGGGTCGTCGTGCTCAAGCGGCTCGCCGACGCGATCGCCGATGGCGACCACGTGTGGGCCGTGGTGCGCGGCGGCGCGGTGCGCCAGGACGGCCGCACCGACGGCATCATGGCTCCCTCCGGCAGCGCGCAGGAGCACCTGATGCGTGCCGCGTACGCCGACGCCGGGGTCGACCCGCGCGAGGTCGGCTACGTGGAGGCGCACGGAACCGGAACCCGTGTCGGTGACCCGATCGAGCTGGGCGCCATCGCCACCGTGCTCGGTGAAGGCGGCTGCCTGGTCGGTGCGGTGAAGCCGGCCATCGGCCACACCGAAGCGGCGGCGGGCATCGCCGGAGTGATCAAGACCGCGTTGGCGCTCGACGCCGGGCTCATCCCGCCCACGCCGATGGACGGGCCGCCGCGCCCCGATTTCGACTGGGCGGGAGCGGGACTGGAAGTGGTCACCGAGGCGCGGCCGCTGGTGTCGCGCTACGCCGGGGTGGCCGGCTACGGGTACGGCGGCACCATCGCGCACATCGTGCTCGAACGCGGGCCCGCGCCGGGCGAAGCGGCCTCGGATTCCACCGGGTTCCGGCTCTACCCGATTTCCGGGGCCACGCCCGAGGCCGTTCGCGCCCAGGCTTCGCGGCTGGCGGAGGCGGTCACCGACGTCCCGCTGGCCGATCTCGGCCACACCCTGGCGCACGGCCGCGCGCACCTGCCGGTCCGTGCCGCCGTGGTGGCCGCCGATCGCGATGCGCTGGCAGCCGGCCTGCGCGCGATCGAGCCCGTCGAGGCGGCGGCGCAACCCGGTGTGGTGTGGGTGTTTTCAGGGCACGGTGCGCAATGGGCAGGCATGGGACGGGGGCTGCTGGCCGACGAACCCGTGTTCGCCGGGGTAGTCGACCGGCTCGCCCCGATCTTCGACGCCGAGCTGGGCGTGGTTCCCCGCGTCGTGCTGGAGTCCGGCGAGCTCGGCGGCGTCGACCTCGTGCAGGCGATGCTGTTCGTGATCCAGGTTGGCTTGGCCGCGGTGTGGCGGGACCGGGGGATCGAACCCGCCGCGGTGCTCGGGCACTCGGTGGGCGAGATCGCCGCGGCGGTCACCGCCGGCGTGCTCACCGAGGAGCAGGGCGCGACGCTGGTGTGCCGGCGATCGCGGCTGCTCCCGGAGGTCGCGGGTGACGGTGCGATGGCGATGGTGGATCTGCCGTTCGCCGCCGCCGTCGCCTGGCTCGGCGACCGCTCGGACGTCGTCGCCGCGATCGACGCCGCGCCCGCGTCCACCGTGCTGGCCGGTTCCCCGGCAGCGGTCGCCGAGGTGAGCGCCGCGCTGACGGCAGCGGGACGTGTGGTGCGACGGGTCGACTCGGACGTCGCGTTCCATTCGCCGCAGATGGTGCCGCTGGCCGACCGCCTCGCCGATGCGGTCGCGGCACTGGATCCCGCGCCAGCGCGAGTGCCGCTCTACGTGACCGCGGCCGACGATCCACGCGGCGCGCCAAGGCAGAACGCCGCGTACTGGGCGGCCAACCTGCGCGACCCCGTGCGGTTCGCCACGGCGGTCGAGGCGGCGGTGGACGACGGGTACCGGTTGTTCCTGGAGGTGTCCGCGCATCCCGTGGTCGGGCATTCCGTCAACGAGGTGTTGCGCGCCCGCGGCGTGCACGGCGCCGCGATCGCGAGCCTGCGCCGGAACCGGGACGAGCACGAATGCCTGGCCGCGGCGCTCGCCACGCTCTACGGCCACGGCGTCGATCCTGATTGGACGGTGCTCCAGCCTGCCGGGCGCCACCTACCGCTGCCCGGCGTGGTGTGGCAGCGCATCTCGCACTGGATCGACGGCCCGGCCACCGAGTTCCCGCCGGACACGCTGCTCGGCGCGCCGGTCGACGTGCACGGGTCGGTCACCCGCGTCTGGTCGACGACGCTCGCCGCGCGCACCCGGCCCTATCCCGGCCGCCACCCCGTGCTCGGCACCGAGATCGTGCCCGCCGCCGTGCTGCTGAACACCCTCCGCGTGGCGGGTGCCCGCACGGGCCTGCGGGATGTGCGGCTCCGGACACCGGTGGCCGTGCCCGAGGACGAGGCAGGCGAACTGCAGATCGTCCGTGACGGTCCGGCGCTGCGGATCGCGTCGCGTTCCGGCGACGGCTGGGTCGTGCACACCACCGCCGTGGCGGACGCGTCCGAGGACGTGTCGTTCGCCGTGGAGACCGGAACCGCGCTGCCACTCGACCACGTGGTCACCGGGCTCGCGCGGCTGGGGGTGGCCGGGATGGGCTACGACTGGGAGTTCACCGCGCTGGCACAAGGTCCGGACGGGCTGCGGGGCACCGTCTCCGCGCGCGGCTGGGCCGCGTTGCTGGACGCCGCGCTGTCACTCGCCTCGGTCGTCTTCGACGGTCCGCCCGTGCTGCGGATGCCCGCCAGGATCGACGGGTTCGGCTTGCGTGGTGACGCTCCGGAAACCGCCGAAATCATGGTGCGGGTCGACCGGGATCGATCGTCCACTGTGGACGTTCGGGTGGTGGCGGCAGGTGGCTGCGCGTGGCTGCGCGGGGTGCGGTACGGCGAATTGGACGGCGATCGCGGCGATTCGCTGGCCGAGCTGGCCTACGACGTGTGCTGGGAACCGCTGCCGGCACCCGCGGCACCGATCTCGTCCGCACCGGCGATCGTGGTCGGCGACGGCAAGCTGGCGGCCGCACTCGGCCTGCGTCCGGTCGACACCGTTCGCGAGGCCGTCGGCCTGGGCGCCGCGCACCTGGTGGTCGCCCCGGCGGTCGCGGACCCCGTGGCTGCCGTCGCCACCTTGCTCGCCACCGCACGCGAACTCGGCGCGTTGCCGGGACCCAAGCCGAGGCTGTGGTGCGCCACCAGCGGAGTCCGCGCCGCCGAGTCCGCCGACGGGCTCGCGGCGGCTCCGCTGCACGGGGTCAGCCGGGTCGGCGCGAGCGAGCATCCCGATTTCTGGGGCGGGGCCGTGGATCTGCCCGCTGAGCCCACCGCCCTCGACGCGGAAGCGTTCGGCCGCGCGCTCGCCACTCGCGCCGAACCGGTGCTCGCGGTAGCGGGAGGCGAGGTGCGAGTCCCCCGTCTCAGGCCGGCCGCCGGCGGCGCACCCGTGCTCTGCCGTCCCGACGCGACGTACCTGGTCACCGGCGGTCTCGGCGCGCTGGGCCGGAAGGTGGCCGGTCTGCTGGCCCAGCGCGGGGCGCGCCGGATCGTGTTGCTTGGCCGCACCCCACTGCCGCCGCGCGAGAGCTGGGACGCCGATTCGCGCGGCCGCGCCGTCCGGGAACTCGAACACGCCGGTGTCGCGGTGTTCCCGCTCGCCGTGGACGTCGCCGACGCCACGCGAACCCGAGCGGCACTGGCGGCGTTGCCGGTACCGCCGATCGCCGGCGTCGTGCACGCCGCCGGAACTGTCCGAAGTGGATTGACCACTGATGTCGGCCCGGCCGACCTCGCCGAGGTGATGCGCCCGAAAGTGGACGGTGCGCGGGTGCTGCACGAGTTGTTCCCGGTGGGATCGCTCGACTTCATGGTGCTGTTCTCGTCCGCGGGCCCGCTGCTCGGCCTGCCGGGTCAGGCCGCGTACGCGGCTGCCAACGCCTACCTCGACGCGCTCGCCGCGCACCGCGGACCCGGCACGGTCAGCGTCGCGTGGACGAGCTGGCGAGGGCTCGGCATGTCGACGGCGGCGTCCGCGACCGATCTCGAACTGGCGGCCCGTGGTGTCGGGGACATCAGCGCCGACGAGGCGTTGCGCGCGTTCGACCGGGTGCTCGGTGCGCCGGGCGGCGGCACCACCGCCGTGCTGCGCGTGCGCCGCGACCACACCGGTCCCCGCCCATCGGTCCTCGGGGGTCTTCTTGCCGAGGCAGAGCAACCGGGCGATGCGATCGGATGGGACCGGCTGAGCGGCGAGGAACGGGCGGCCAGGCTCGGCGAGATCGTGATCACCGCGATCGGTGCGACGCTGGGCGTGCCCGCCGGCGCGGTGAGCCCGCACCGGGCGCTCACCGAGTCGGGCGTGGATTCGTTGCTGGCGTCGGCTTTGCGGGCGCGGCTGGAACGGGAGACCGGGGTGGCGCTGCCCGCGACCCTGCTGTGGAGCCACCCCACACCCGCCAGGATAACGGCCTACCTCGCCGAGCTGGTGTGAACCGCTCCGCCACGAGTTGTCAGCCCGGCGGGCCGACAACTCGTGGCGGGGATCGGTCAGAAGGTGAACACCGGGCGGTACTCCCGTGCCCAGTGGTGCAGGTCGAGCACCCGCTCCAGGCCCTGCCGCAGCGGTCCGGTGATCTCCGCGGCCTCCAGCGCGACCGCGGACCGGACCCAGTCACGATCCACCAGCGCGAACGCGGGGGAGTCCTCGGCGAGCACGTCGGCGGCCTGCGCCTGCAACGCGGCCGCGTACGCGGTGTCCTGCACCGTCGGGTACGGGCTCTTCACGCGGTCGGCCACCGAGTCCGGCAGCACGTGCCTTGCCGCCGCGCGCAGCAGGCTCTTTTCCCTGCCGTCGAAGGTTTTCAGCGACCACGGCGTGTTGTAGACGTACTCGACCAGGCGGTGATCGCAGAACGGCACCCGCACCTCCAGCCCGGCCGCCATGGACATGCGGTCCTTGCGGTCGAGCAGTGCCCGCACAAGCCGGGTCAGGTGCAGCTGGCAGATCACCCGCATCCGGCGCTCCAGCTCGTCCTCGCCGTCGAGGTGGTCGACCCGTGCCACCGCGGTGGCGTACTGATCGGCCACATAGGACTCGATGTCGAGCCGGTCGCGGAGGTCCTTGCGCAGCACGGCCGCGCGGTCGGTGTTGACCGCGTGCGCGAACGCGAGCCAGGGGAACGTGTTCGCGGTGCGCGCCGCCTCGTGGTGGAACCACGGGTAGCCGCCGAAGACCTCGTCGGCGGATTCGCCGGACAGCACCACCGTCGACTCGGCCCGGATCGCCCGGAACAGCAGGTGCAATGAGCTGTTGATGTCACCGAGGCCGAGCGGGAGGTCCCAGGCCCGCACGACCGTGCGGCGCAGTTCCGGGGTGCTCAGCTCCCGGGTGTCGACCAGCACCGTGCGATGGGCGGAGCCGACGTGATCCGCGACCTCGCGGACGAACGCGGAGTCGGCGGTGGCGCGCAGCTCGTCCGGCCGGAACTCCCCCTCCTGCCCGGCGAAGTCGACCGAGAACGTGCGCAGGCCCGGCAGTGTTTCGGCGGCGAGACCGGTGATGGCACTGGAATCGAGCCCACCGGACAGGAGCACGCCCTGCGGCACATCCGCGACGAGCTGGCGGCGCACCGCGTCGGACAGCAGCTCCCGCACCGTGGCGATGGTCGTTTCCCGGTCGTCTTCGTGCTCGGCCGCGGCCAGCCGCCAGTAGGTGTGCTCGCGCACGCCCGACGGGGACACGGTGAGCACGGTGCCCGGCTCGACCTCGCGCATCCCCTCCCACAGCGCCCACCCCGGTGCCTTCGTCTGGCCCACCAGCTCGTGCAGGCAGTCCAGGCCGATCTCGCGCTCGGCCAGCGGGTTGGCGAGGATGGCCTTCGGCTCGGAGCCGAACAGCACACCGTCACGGGTTTCCTGGTAGTACAACGGTTTCACGCCGAGACGGTCGCGCACCATGGTCAGCTCGCCCACTCGCTCGTCCCACACGGCGAACGCGAACATCCCGTTGAGGCGCCCGGCGACGGCCGCGCCCCACTCCAGAAAACCGGCGAGCACGACCTCGGTATCGCTCGCCGTGCGGAACCGGTGCCCCCGCCCGGAAAGCTCGGCGCGCAGCTCGGTGAAGTTGTAGACCTCGCCGCTGTAGACCATCGCGACCTCGTCGCCGAGCGCCGTCATCGGCTGCTTGCCGCCGGGCAGGTCGAGCACCGCGAGCCTGCGGTGCCCGAGCCCCGCGCGGGGACGCACCCAGACCTCGCCCGCGTCCGGGCCGCGGGCGGCCAGGGTGTCGGTCATGGTGGCCAGCACGTCCCGGCGCTGGACGAGATCGGTGTCGTAGGCCACCCATCCGGTGATGCCGCACATGGTTGTCCGCCTCTCGGTTCGTCGTGTGGTCAGCGGCGCAGGCGCAGCGGCAGCGCCTCGAGCCCGTGCATCTGCGTACTGCCGCGCCAGCGCAGCGACGCCGGGTCTACGGCGAGGTCGATGCGGGAGAACCGTGCCAGCAGCCCGCCGATCGCGATCTCGCCTTCCAGCCTGCCCAGCGGCGCGCCGACGCAGTAGTGGATGCCGTGCCCGAAGCCGAGGTGCGCACCGGTCGGCCTGGTGATGTCGAGGCGGTCCGGATCGGGGAACCGCTCGGCGTCGCGGTTGCCGGCGAGCAGCGACACCATCACCAGCTCGCCCTCGGGGATTTCCACGTCGCCTGCCACGACCGGTTCGGTGGTGAAGCGGGGCGACGCGAGGTTGTTCGGCGTCTCGAACCGCAGGAACTCCTCGACGGCGTTGGGCAGCAGGCCGGGGTCGGCGCGCAGCGCGGCGAGCTGCTCCGGTTCGCGGAGCAGGCTCAGCACGCCACTGCTGATCAGGTTGACCGTGGTCTCGTAGCCGCCGATCAGCAGGACGAACGTCATGGCGATCAGTTCCGGCACGGCCAGCCGGTCGCCGTCCTCGGAGGCGTGCACGAGCGCGGACAGCAGGTCGTCGGCGGGGGCGGTGCGCTTCCGCTCGACCAGCCCGGCCAGGTAGCCCGCCATCTCGGCGGACGCGGCGCCGATCTCCTCCGGCGCGGCCGTCGACACCATCCGCCCCGACCAGCCTGCGAAGCGCCGCCGGTCTTCGGCGGGAATGCCCATCAGCTCGCAGATCACCTTGATGGGCAACGGAAGCGCGAACGCGGCGATCAGGTCGACCGGCTCGTCCTCCGCGATGGCGTCGAGCAGTTCGGCGGTGATCTCCTCGATGCGCGGGCGCAGCCTGGCGATCGTGCGGCTGGTGAACGCCTTGGCCACCAGCTTGCGGAGCCGGGTGTGATCCGGTGGGTCGACGTTGAGCAGGTGCGCGGCCAGCGAGCGGGAGAACTCGATCTTCCTGCCCTCGGCGAGCTGCCGGGCGTGTTCGAGCCGGTCGTAGACCCCGTCGCTGCTCAGCCGGGGATCGGTGAGCAACGCCCGCGCTTGTTCGTGCGAGGTGACCAGCCAGACGCGCACGCCGTCGGGCATGACCACCGGTCTGGCCGGGCCTTCGGCGCGCAGCCGGGCCGCCAGCTCGTGCGGGTTCTGCAGGTACTCGTCGTCGAGCCGGGGGAGTTGTTTCAGGTCGGGCACGGGTCCTCCGCGGTTGGCCGTCCGAGCGCGAGCAGGGACGGGAGGTCGTCGGGCCGGGCGAGCAGTTCGCCGGTCGGGCCGCGCGCGGCGACCCGTCCGCCGGCGAGCACGAGCACCCGGTCGGAGATCGCGGCCGCGACGGCCGCGTCATGGGTGATGAACACGACGGCCAGGCCGTGCCGCGTGCGCAGTTCGTCGAGCAGCGTCAGCACCCCGGTCCGCGCCGCCGGGTCCAGTGCCGAGGTGATTTCGTCGCACACCAGCACCTTCGGCCCTGCCGCCAGCGCGCGGGCGAGCGCGACGCGTTGTCGCTGCCCGCCGGACAGCTCGCTGGGCAGCCTGCGGGCCAGCGCATCGGACAGGCCGACCGCGTGCAGCAGCCGCCGCACCTCGGCGTCGTGTTCGGGGCCGGGCAGGCGGCGCAGCACGCGCAGCGGCCGGGTGAGCGCGGTGCGGACGTCTTGGCGCGGGTGCAGGGATTCCGCCGGGTTCTGCGGCACGAGCTGCACCGCCGCCCGCTGGTCCCGCGTGCGTTCGCGGACATCGGGGGCCAGCGCGTCGGCTCCCAGCGCCACGTGGCCGGAGGCGGGCCGATGCAGCCCGGTGAGGCAGCGGGCGAGCGTCGACTTTCCCGCGCCGGACACACCGAGCACGGCCACGCACTCGCCGGGCGAGACCGCGAGGTCCACCTCTCGCAGTACCGGGGTGCGGCCGTGCCCGGCGGTGACGCCGGTCGCGGTCAGCGCCGGCCGCGTGTCTGATGTGGACTCTCGATGGGGAACGGCAGGCCCGGCGATCCGTGGTGGCACGGTGGAGATCCGACCGTCTTCGAGCGCCACCGCGCGGTCTGCGAGCTGGTCCAGCGCATCCGGGTCGTGGGTGATCCACAGCAGCGCCACCCCGCTCTCGCGCAGCCGGCTCAGTTCGGCGAGCACCTCCGCGCTGGCCACGACGTCGAGCGCCGCGGTGGGCTCGTCCAGCACGAGCAGCCGCGGCGAACGGGCCAGCGCGAACGCGAGCGCCACCCGTTGCTGCTGGCCGCCGGAGAGCTGGTGGGGGTAGCGCCGGGCGAACGTGGCGGGCAGTCCGACGCGGTCGAGCAGCGCGGGCACGTCGGCGCGGCGGTCGCCGGCGGCGAGCCGCAGCGCGGCGTCCACCCGCGCGTACGGGGTGAGGACCAGTCCGGGATCCTGGCCGAGGTAGCCGACGGTCGCGCCGCGCACCCCTGGCGGCGGGACCGGCAGCATCGGCCGTCCGTCCACATAGGCCTGGCCGCCGGTGTGCCGCGCGCCCTCGCGCAGGTGGCCGAGCATGGCGAGTGCGAGGGTGGTCTTGCCACAGCCGGACGGGCCGAGCAGGCCGACCGCCTCACCCGCGTCGATCTCCAGGTTCACCCCGGCGAGCACGGTCCTGCCGCCGGCTTCGATGGACAGCGAGCTCGTCTTCGCGATCATCCGGCCAGCCCCCGTGACCGGCGGACCACACGATCCGAACAGAGGTTGGCGCCGATCGCGAGCGCCGCGACCCCGGCGACCGGCACGGCGAGCGCCCACGGTTGCAGCGCGGCGCCCGGCAGCGCGTCCACGATCATCAGCCCCCAGTCCGCATCGGACACCCCGAGGCCGAGGAAACCCGCGGCCGCGACCAGGTGCACGGCCGTGACGAAGCGCATGCCCGCGTCGGCCAGCACGGTCGAGGAGATCAGCGGCAGCACTTCACGGCATACCAGCCACGTCCAGCCCTCGCCGCGCGCCACCGCGGCCTCGACGTGCGCGCGACCGGCGACCTGAGTGGCGGCGGCCATCGTCACGCGGGCGGTGAGCGGGGCGGCGGCGAGCGCCACGGCCAGCACCAGGCCGGTCCGGTCCGGCAACGCGGTCAAGACCAGCAACAGCAGCAGGATCGGTGGCACGGCGGCGATCGCGTCGAGCGGGCGCAGCACCACGTTCGCCAGCAAGCGCCGTCCCCGCCCGGCCAGTGCCGCCACCAGCCCGGCGGTGGCCCCGAGCACCGCCCCGGCGAACGCGGCGGCGAGACTGGTCAACACGAGCGGCCTGCCGCCGTGCAGCAACCGGGACAGCACATCGCGGCCGAGTTGATCGGTGCCGAACGGGGTCGCGGCGGTCGGGGGGCCGTAGGGCAAGCCGACCGGGGTGGTCGCGGCGTGCGGGGCCAGTTCCGGCCCGGCGAACACCAGCACAGCGGTCAAAAGGCCCAACACGGCCAGGAAATTCCTCACGCGGGTACCTCCTCGGTACGCAGCCGGGGTGTGAGCGGGACGATGGCGAGATCCGCCAGCGCGAGCGCGGCGAGCATCGCCCCGCCCAGCACGAGCACCAGCGCCTGCACCACCGGCAGATCGCCGGTCTGCACGGAGGTCACCAGCAGCTCGCCGATACCCGGATAGCCGAAGACCTTCTCCACCAGCACCCCGCCACCGACCAGGCCGACGCCGGTCACCAGCCACACCTGCACGGCCACCGGCAGCACCGCGGGGAGCACGGCCGTGCGCAGCACCGCGCGCGGTGGGATTCCGTTGAGGCGCAAGAACTCCACGTGTGGCGACGCGGCCGCGGTGACCGCCGCCGCCCGGATCGCGCGGATCGCGTAGGACAGGCCGACCGCGAGCAGGCTCAGCACGGGCAGCACCAGCGCCTCGGGATGCGCGATCGGGCTGTCCCCTGGCGGGATGAGGGACACGGCGGGCAGCCAGCGCAACGTGACCGCGAACAGCAGCGCCAGCGCGCCCGCGATGGCGAACTCCGGCACGGACACCAGCAGCAGCGCCCCCGCCGAGACGTGCCTGCCGCGCCGGGTCGCCGCCAGCAGCCCGGCACCCAGCGACACCGGAACGAGCAGCAGCAGGGTAATCCCGGACAGCAGCGCCGAGTTCCCGATCCGGTCGGAGAGCATCTCGGTGACCGGCTTACCGGTGGCCGAGGTGCCGAGGTCACCGCGCACCAGCCCGGTGAGCCAGCCGAAGTAGCGGGCGAGCACCGGCTGGTCGAGACCGAGCCGGTGCCGCAGTTCCGCCACCCGCTCCGGTGTCGCGCTCACGCCGAGCCGCGCCGTCGCGGCGTCGCCCGGCAACAGATCGAGGCCGACGTAGACCAGCAGGGAGAGCATCAGGAGCAGCAAGGCTCCGGTGCCCAGCCGCGCCACCGACCGCCTGATCACGCGAGCCCGGCGTGGCCGAGGTACGGGTACTTGGCGAGCCCGCGCACCTCGATGCCCGCGACGGCCTTGCGTTCCAGGCTGAGCGTGTCGGCGAGGCCCCACACCACGGTGTTGCCGCGGTCGGCCAGCACGTCCTGCACCCGTGCCCACGCGGCGCCGCGGGCGGTTTCGTCGAGCGCGCCCAGCCCGGTCGCCAGCGCCGCGGACAGTTCGGGGTCGGCGAGCGCGAACGCGGGGTTCGACGCCAGCCGGGCGTAGAGCACCGGCAGCGGCAGCGCGCCGATGGAGAACGTCATCGCGTTGGCCGTGGTGATCGCCGCCGGGTCGTAGAACTCGGCCACGCCGACGATATCGGGCCGCACGTCGAGGCCCACCGCCTTGAGCTGCTCGGCGACCAGCTGGGTGGAGGCGTTGAACCCGATCTCGTATTCGGCCGAGCGGATCGTGATCGGTACGCGGCCAGCGCCCGCTTCGGTGACGAGCCTTCGGGCCGCGTCGACATCCTGGCGCGGGGCTTCACGCTCGCTGAAATGGGCCGCGCCGTAGCCGAACAGATCGTTGCCCGGCACGCCAAAGCCGAGGAAAACGCCGTCCACCAACGCCTTCCGGTCCAGTGCCAGCCGAACCGCGCGACGCACCCGCGGATCGTTGAACGGGGCGATGGTGGTGTTGAGCACGAAACCGAAGCCGACGCGGTTGCGCGCGCCGGCGGTGCGCACCTCGAGATCCGCGCCGGATGCACCGGTTTTCGCGGTGGTGAACGGGATGTCGGCCGCGTAATCGGCCTGGCCGGTGAGCACCGCGTTCGCCTTGGCCTGCGGATCGGTCAGGCTGAGCAGGACCAGTTCGTCGGCCGTGCCCTTGATGTCCCAGTGGCCGTCGAACCGGGTGAGCCGCGCCTCGCGACCGGCCTCGAACGCCGCGACCCGGTACGGGCCGGTGCCGATCGCGGTCGCCGGGGTGAACGAGGTCGTGCCGTCCTTGATGACCTTGACCAGGAAGGCGGCGAGTACCAGCGCGGGATCGCCCAGCGGCCGCACCGTCGGTACGCGCAGGGTCGTCGCGTCGCGCACTTCGATGCCCGCGAGGTCGAGGTAACCGGTGAGTTCGCTCGGGAACGCCCGCTCCGGCGCACCGAGGTACCGGAAGGTGTGTGCGACGTCCCGCGCGGTGAGCGGTGATCCGTCGTGCCAGTGAACGCCTTCGCGCAGGCGCAGGACGAACGACCGGCCGTCGGCGGCGGGCTCGGCGGTGAGCGCGAGTCGTGGCGTGGCCTTGCCGTTGTCCAAGGAGAACAGCGCGTCGAAGATCACGTCGTTGCGCACGATGTCGATCGGCGCCTGCCCGGTGAACGGATCGAGGGATTCGGCGGCGCCGCCGCCGGTGAACGCGGCGCGCAGCCGTCCACCCGGCTTGGGCGTGCGGCGTGCCGTGTTCTCGACCGGGGTGGCGGCCGTGCCCGCACCGCACGCGCTCAGCAGCGAGGCGGTGCCGGCCGCGCCGAGCGTCAGCCCGGCGGCACGGAGCAGGTCACGACGGCTGAGCCCCACGGTTAGACCTCCAGAAGATGCGGCATTCGCGCCGCGCGAAATGACTTAGGTGACCCTAAACGCGTGCAACCTAGCAAGACGCCATTCGGGTGCACAACCCTTGTGATGAACAGCGTCCCATGTGTTTCCGGAAAAGTGGCTGAGAGGTCGGCCACTGAGTCGATCATGCTGATTCAAGCATGGGACGGAGGCGGCAGCTTCGGCTATTCTTGGCCGATGAGCTGCTAATACATGGCCGATCGCGCATCTCTCGGTGTGTTCTCGCTCGCATACCCGCGAGTAACCGGGGTGCTCGGCCGCCGCGTAGTCCATGGTGATTTCCAGGCAGTTAGGGTTGCCTTGCTCGCCTTGAACGTCGCTCTACGACGCCAGGCTCATTGATGGGATGTGATCGTTCGTGCCGCTCCGAACCGCCGCGCGGTGGCTGCGCTGCTGGGAACCGCGCTCCGCACCGCGTCTGCGCCTCGTGTGCTTCCCGCACGCGGGAGGCGCGGCGAGCTTCTACGGCTCCTGGGGCGGTCTCGCCCCCGCCGACGTCGAGGTGCACGCCGTGCAGTACCCGGGAAGGGAGGACCGCATCGGCGAGGCGGTGCCCACTGGCATGGAAGAACTGGTGCGCGGCGTGACCGAAGAGGTGCACGCGTTGTCCGACCGCTCGTTGGTCCTTTTCGGACACAGCATGGGCGCGATCGCGGCGTACGAGACGGCGCGAGCGCTCAGCGCGGTGCACGGGGTGCGGCCGCGACGACTCGTCGTCTCCGGCAGGCACGTGCCCGGCGAGGCGGCGGGCGGTGATGTGCACCGGCGCGATGACGCCGGTCTGGTCGCCGAGGTGCGCCGGGTCGGCGGTGCGGGGGCCGAGGTGCTGGCGGCGACACCCGAGCTGTGGCCGGTGTTCCTGCCCGCCATCCGCGGCGACTACCGGATCGAGGAGACCTACCGGCACCGGCCGGGAACCCCGCTCGACATCGGCGTCACCGCGATCGTCGGTGCCGAAGACGCCGAGGCCACGCCTGATGAAGCCGACCGCTGGTGCGAATACACCTCCGGTCCCTTCACCCGCCACGTCGTGCAGGGCGACCACTTCTTCCCCGCCCGCCACGCCGAACAGGTGCTCGGCCTCGTGCTGGGCGGGCTCGAATCCGCCGAGGAGATCAGGTGACCGAACTGGACCTGCGCGCGGTGGTCGCGTCCGTGCTGCGCGTGCCGGCGGACTCCGTCGACGAAGAGGCCGACCTCATCGCCGGTGGCATCAGCTCGATCGCGATGATGCGGATCGTCGGCAAGCTCCGGACTGCCGGTGTCTCGACGAGCTTCGCCGAACTCGCCGAACGTCCCACCGTGGCCGGGTGGCGGGAACTGGCGGCAGGCCGCACCGGAGCGCCGGCCACATCGTCCACTGTGGATGAAAGTGCGCGGTTCGAACTCGACCCGTTGCAGCACGCGCTGTGGATCGGCCGTCAGCACGGCCAGCGGCTCGGTGGCGTGGCCGCGCACTTCTACACCGAGTTCGACGGCGGCGCGCTGGATCCCGCGAAGCTGGACCGTGCCGTGCGCGGCGTCTTCGCCCGCCACGGCATGACGCGGCTCGTGGTCGACGGCACCGGACGCCAGCGCATCGCCGCCGAGTCCCCGTGGCCAGGACTGCGCACCCACGATCTTCGCGCTATGCCCGCCGTCGAACGCGAGACGCGGCTCGCCGTGCTGCGCGCCCGGCTTTCCGAGCGCGTCATGGACGTGGCCGCCGGTGAGGTGTTCGACGTCCAGCTCAGCCTCCTCCAGGACAACGCCGCCAGGGTGCACGTGAACGTCGACATGATCGCCGCCGACGCGATGAGCCTGCGCATCCTGGTCGCCGACCTCGCCCGGTTGCTGCGTGCGCCGGAAGACCCCTTGCCTCCCCTCGGTTACAGCTATCCGCGCTATCTGGCCGACCGTGCGCACACGAGTGCCGGTGCCGTCGAGCGCGACCGCGAATGGTGGCTGGACCGTCTCGCGGACTTGCCCGGTTCGCCCGCGCTGCCGGTCGAAAACACCCCCGGCGAGGGCGGCGTGCCGGTGGCCCGCCGCCGCGAGCACTGGCTCGACCCCGCTGCCACCGGTGCGGTGCGCGACCGCGCGCGTGCCGAAGGACTGACCCCCGCGGTCGTGTTCGCCACCGCGTTCGCCGAGGTGATCGGTGCGTGGAGCGCCGAGCGCGACTTCCTGCTCAACGTCCCGGTATTCGGCAGAGAACCGTCGCACGTCGATGTCGACAAGCTCGTCGGCGCGTTCTCCAGCTCGGTGTTGCTCGGGATGCGGACCGGGATGGCCGAGTCGTTCACCGCCGCCGCGCTCCGAGCCCAGTCGGAGCTGCGAGAGGCGGCAGGGCACGCCGCGTTCACCGGTGTCGACGTCCTGCGCGAGCTGACCAGGGCCAACCACGGCGAGCAGGTGCTCGCCCCGGTCGTGTTCTCCAGCACGCTCGACTTCGGCGAGCTGTTCGACGCCGAGGTGCGGGCGCAGCTCGGCCGTCCGGTGTGGATGATCTCGCAGGGGCCGCAGGTGTGGCTGGACGCGCAGGTCACCGAACACGACGGCGGGATCCTGCTCACCTGGGACGCCCGTGAGACAGCGTTCGCGCCCGGCGTGCTCGACGCGATGTTCGAGACGTTCACCGAACTCGTCGACGGCCTCGTCGCGGGCGGCGGGTGGGGCACCCCGGTCGGCGGGCTGGTGCCCGGCGAGCAGCGCGCGGTACGCGATCGCGTCAACATGACCGCGGGTGCGGCACCGGGAAAGCCGTTGCACGAGCGGTTCTTCGCGCTCGCCGAGGCCGAACCCGACGGCGTGGCTCTCGTCTGGGGCGCGGACTCCGTGATGACCTATGGCGAACTGTCCGACCGTGCGCGGCGGCTCACCACGATGCTGCGCGCCGAGGGCGTGCGCCGGGGCGACGCTGTCGGGATCACCCTGCGCAAGGGGCCGGACCAGGTGGTCGCCGTGCTCGGCGTGCTCGGCGCCGGTGCGTGCTACGTGCCGTCCGGTGTGGACGTTCCCGTCGCGCGTCGTGCGGCGGTGCACGAGTCGGCTGGTGCGCGCGTCGTGCTGGCGGGTGACGCCGTCGCCAAGTCGGCACACCATTCCCCGGCCACCGAACTCACCACAGTGGACAGTGAAGACGTGATGTACGTGATCTTCACCTCCGGCTCGACCGGCACGCCCAAGGGGGTCGAGGTGCCGCATCGAGCGGTGGCGAACACGGTGGAGGCGGTCAACGACCACTTCGGCGTCACCCCCGACGACCGCACGATCGCACTGTCCGCTTTGGACTTCGACCTGTCCGCATACGACCTGTTCGCGTTCCTCGGCTTCGGCGGCAGCCTCGTGCTGCCGCGCGAGGACCAACGCCGTGACGCGCATGCCTTGGCCGAGCTGGTGCGCCGCTGGGAAGTGAGCGTCGTGAGCTGCGTGCCCGCGCTGCTCGACATGCTGATCGTCGCGGGGCAGCGCGGCGGCCTCGGTGGCGCGCTGTGGCTGGTGATGCTCGGCGGCGACCGGGTGGGCACCGATCTTCCCGCCAGGCTGCGGGAACTGCGACCGGGCTGCCGGTTCGCCGGGCTCGGCGGCATGACCGAGGCCGCCATCCACGCGACCGTGTGCGAAGTCGGCGACGTGGACCCGAGCTGGCGGGCGGTTCCTTACGGCAGGCCGCTGCGCAACACCCGCTGCCGGGTGGTCGACGCCCGTGGCCACGACTGCCCGGACTGGGTGCCAGGTGAGCTGTGGGTGTCCGGCGCGGGTGTCGCGCTCGGCTACCGGGGAGATCCGGCGCGCACGGCGGAGAAATTCGTCGAGCGCGACGGTTCCCGCTGGTACCGCACCGGTGACCTGGTCCGGTACCGGCCGGACGGGACGGTCGAATTCCTCGGCCGCACCGATCACCAGGTGAAGATCCGCGGCCACCGCGTCGAACTCGGCGAGATCGAAGCGGCGCTCACCGCGTTCCCCGGTGTCTCCCAAGGCGTCGCGCTGGTGACTTCCGGACGGCGCATCGCGGCCGTCGTGACCGTCGCCGTCCCGGCCGTACCGGACGAGATCGCCGACTCGTTCCTCGCGCACCTGCTCGACCAGGTTCCGGACGCGCACGTGCCGTGGCGGGACCGCGTGGCGGACGCCGAATCGTGGACGACGCTGCGGTGGCGGCTCGCGGCCACCGGCCACGGCCCGCTCGTACACGGGCTGGCCGAGCGCGTCGACGAGTTGGTGGCAGTGCTGGAGGCCGGCGACGACCCGGAACCCGATCTTCTTCCCGCGGACGTCGACGAGACCGCGCTCCTGGATTCGCTGGCCGAGCGGCTGCCCGCGGTGATGGTGCCCCACCGGGTACTGACACTGCCCGAGTTTCCGCTGACCCGCAACGGAAAGATCGACCGCGACGCACTCGCGCGCACTTTTTCCAAAATGTCCACAATGGATTCCGGGGCGGGTGACCCGCCGGACGGAGCGGTGGAGGAGGTGGTCGCCGGGGTGTGGGCCGAGCTGCTCGGCGTTCCGGTCACCGGCCGCGAGCAGAACTTCTTCGCGCTCGGCGGTGATTCGCTGCTCGCGACCAGGCTGATCGGCAGGCTCACCGCGGCCGGGCTGACCGGGGTCGCGCTGGCGAAACTGTTCGCCAATCCGGTGCTCGCCGACTTCGCCGCCACCCTGTCGACGGGCCACGAGGAACCGCCGGTGCCGGTCGTGGCCGAGCCCGAGCGCCGCTTCGAGCCGTTCCCGCTGACCGACGTCCAGCGCGCCTACTGGATCGGCCGCGGTGCGGACCTCACCCTTGGCGGCGTCGGCAGCCATTTCTACCGCGAGTACGAGGTCGCCGAGCTCGACGTGCCACGGCTGGAAGCGGCGGTGAACGCACTCGTCGCGCGGCACGACATGCTGCGCGCGGTCGTCGGCCCCGACGGTGACCAGCGCGTGCTGCGCGAAGTGCCACCGTTCCGGCTGGAATTCGCGGACGATCCGCGCGAACGGTTCTCGCACCACGTGTTCGACCCGGCCACCTGGCCGTTGTTCTCGATCACCGCGTCCAGGCGAGGCGACCGGACCGTGCTGGCCATCGGCACCGACAACCTGGTTTTCGACGCGCTGAGCGTGCTCACCTTCTACGCGGAACTGGGCGCGCTCTACGCCGATCCTGACGCCGAGTTGCCGCCCGTCGGCGTGACGTTCCGCGACTACCTGCTGAGCCCGGCGCCGGACACCGAGCGCGCCGAGCGGTATTGGGCCGAAGTCGCGCCGACGCTCCCGCCCGGTCCGTGCCTTCCGCTGGCGGCCGACCCGGCGGAGATCACCGCGCCCCGGTTCAGCAGGCGTTCGGCCACGGTCCCGCGCGAGCGCTGGCAGGTGATCGCCGCTCGTGCCCGTGAGCACGGCCTCACCCCGTCCGCGGTGCTGCTGACGGCCTTCGCCGAGGTGCTCGGCCGGTGGAGCGCCCGGCCGGACCTCACCTTGAACGTGACCCTGTTCGACCGGCGGGAATCGCACCCGGACATCCACCACGTCATCGGCGACTTCACCTCGCTGGTGCTGGTGGACCACCACCCGGAGGCAGGGGACTCCTGGCTGGCGGGCACGCGCGGGCTCCAGCGCCGCATGTGGGACGCGCTGGACCACCGCCAGGTCTCCGCGGTGCGGGTGCTGCGCGAACTGGCCCGTGCCACCGGCGCGGCCGAGGTCACCATGCCGGTGGTGTTCACCAGCGCGCTCGGCCTTCCCGCGCTCGCCGGCGCGCTGCTGACCGAGCCGGTGTACGGGATCTCCCAGACCCCGCAGGTGTGGCTCGATCACCAGGTGTCCGATGTGGACGGCGGGGTGGAACTCGTGTGGGACGCGGTCGACGGGCTTTTCCCCGCCGGGCTGCTCGACGCGATGTTCGACGCCTACCAGCGGCTAGTGGACTGGCTGGCCACCGGGGACTGGACAGCGGCGCCGCCCGATCTGGTGCCCGCCGCCCAGCGCGAAGTCCGCGCCCTGGTCAACGCGACCACCGACCTGCTGCCGGAGTGCTCGTTGCACGACGGCTTCTTCCGGCAGGCCGGTGAAAACCCCGGCCGCGTGGCACTGCTGACCGGTGACCGCACGATCAGCTACGGCGAGCTGGCCGGCCGGGCGCTGCGGATCGCCGCCGCGCTCGACGTGGCACCGGGTGAGCCGGTCGCGGTCACCCTGCCCAAGGGACCGGACCAGATCGCGGCCGTGCTCGGCGTCCTCGCGGCGGGCGGCGCGTACGTGCCGATCGGCGTCGACCAGCCGGATGCCCGCCGGGAGCGCATCCACCGCCTCGCCGGGGTGCGGACGGTCGTGACCGGGGAATTCGTCCGCGCCGCAAGGGATTTCCGGCAGGCGACACCGATCGCCTGCGAGCCGGATCGGCTCGCGTACGTGATCTTCACGTCCGGGTCCACCGGCGAACCGAAAGGGGTGGAGATCACCCATCGCGCCGCGATGAACACCGTCACCGACGTCTCCGAACGGTTCGGCGTCGGCAAGGACGACCGCGTGCTCGCCGTGTCCGCATTGGACTTCGACCTCTCCGTGTACGACGTGTTCGGCCTGCTCTCCGCGGGCGGCTCCCTCGTGCTGGTGGAGGAAGACGAGCGTCGGGACGCCCGCCGCTGGCTGGAGCTCGTCGAGCGGCACGGGGTCACGGTGTGGAACTCGGTGCCCGCGCTGCTCGACCTGCTCCTGCTCGTCGCGGACGGGCCGCTGCCGCTGCGCGTCGCGCTGGTCTCCGGTGACTGGGTGGGCCTCGACCTGCCTGGCAGGCTCGCCGCGCACGCCCCCGGCTGCCGGTTCACCGCGCTCGGCGGGGCGACCGAGGCGTCGATCTGGTCCAACTTCTTCGAGGTCGGCGCGGTCGACCCCGCCTGGCGGTCGATCCCGTACGGCTTCCCGTTGCGCAACCAGCGGTTCCGGGTCGTCGACGCGGCGGGACGCGACCGCCCCGACTGGGCCGAGGGCGAACTGTGGATCGGCGGAACCGGGGTCGCCCGCGGCTACCGGGGCGACCCTGCCCTGACCGCCGCGCGGTTCACCGGCGGCTGGTACCGGACCGGCGATCTCGGCCGGTACTGGCCAGACGGCACGCTGGAGTTCCTCGGCAGGCGCGACCGGCAGGTGAAGATCCGCGGGCACCGCGTCGAGTTCGGTGAGGTCGAGGCGGCACTGTCCACCGCGCCGGGCGTCGGTTCCGCGGTGGCCGCGCTCGTCGAGGGCACGCTGGTGGCCGCCGTGGTCCCCGCCGCCTTGCCGGCGACGACGGTGACGGCGGGCAGCGGGCGGAACGCGCGCGACACCGCGGCGTACGACCGGATGGTGCGCGAGCAGACCGCCGCCGTGGCGCCGCTGCTCCGGGAACTGCTGGACGGCCCGATTTCCGCCGAACACGAGCCGACGGCGCGGTTGTGGCGGAACTGGCTCGAAACCGCCGGGAACCAGCCGTCGGCCACACCCGCGGACGAGCCCACGCTGAGCCGTGCCCGTGAGCTGACCGGGCTCTACCAGGATGTGCTCGCCGGCCGCGCGCACGCGACCGCGCTGCTGGACGAGCCGCTGTTCGCGCCGTCGTCGATCATTTCCGGCTATGCGGGCGAAGCGTTCGCACTCGTCGTCGCGGAGATCGCTGACCTCGCAGGGCAGCTGGCCCGGCCGGTCGAGGCACTGGAATGGGGCGCTCCGGCGGGACTCGCCACCGCGCTCGGCGACCGGGTGCGGGTCACGTCGCTGGACGCCCCGGTCGAATCCGTGCCCGCGACCCTGCTCGGGCGGTTCGACGTGGTGCTCGCGACCGCCGTGGTGCACCGCTACGCGGAACCGGGCCAAGGGGTGACCGTGTCGGCGTTGCTGGCCGCTCCCGGCGGGACGGTGTTCGCGATCGAACCGGAAGCGCTGGCGCCGATCGGGCTGGTGACGGCGGCGGTGCTGGAGCACGGGTTCGGCGCGCTGGACCCCGTGCGCCTTGCCGCGGGCTCGCCGATGCTGCCCGCCAGGCGGTGGGCCGCCGAGTTCGCCGCGGCCGGGCTGACCGGCGTGACCCACCGCGCGGCAGGGGCCGGCGGGCTCGCCGTCGTGTCCGGCACGGTGCCGTCGACGGCACCGGCACTCGACGGTGCGGGCCTGCGGGCGCACGCGGGCACCATGGTGCCCGCGCACATGGTGCCCGAGCGCGTCGAGGTGCTGCCACGGCTTCCGTTGACCACCAACGGAAAAGTCGACCGGGCCGCGGTGGAGCGCCTGCTTCGCGGCAGGTCACCGGGAGAGGCGGGCGAGGCGCCACGGAGCGATGGGGAGCGGATGATCGCGGCGTTGTGGTCGGAACTGCTGGAGGCGCCGGTCACCGGGCGGAACCAGAGCTTCTTCGCGCTCGGCGGTGATTCGTTGCTGGCGACCAGGTTCATCCGGCTCGTCGAGCAGCGGCACGGGGTGGTGCTGCCCCTGCGGCGGATGTTCGCCGGGCCGACCGTGGCGGAGGTCGCGGAGTTGGTCGACGAGTTGGCGGACAACGACGAGGGAGAGCTGTGATCGCGGTTCTCGGTGCGTCCGGGGCCGTCGGCAGGGGTGTGCTCGCCGCGCTTCGTTCGCGTGGCATCCCGGTCCGAGGCGGCAGCCGTTCGTCCGGTGTGGACCTGTTCGACGACCACTCGCTGGCGACCTTTGTGGACGGAGCCCGCTTGGTTGTCAACTGCGCGGGACCTTCGCACGGTGTGGCGCGGCGGGTCGCGCTCGCCGCGATGCGGGCGGGCGCGGACCACGTGGACGCGGGCGGGGACGGCGTGCGCGTCACCCCGGCACCGGGCCGGGCCGCCGTGTTCGCCGCGGGCGCGGCCCCCGGTCTGTCCGGCGTGCTGCCCCGCGCGCTCGCACGGCGGTTCGACGAGGTGCGGTCGCTCGTGTCGTACTCCGGGGTGCGCGACCGGTTCACGACGGCGGGCGCGGAGGATTTCCTCCACGGCGGATCGGAGGCGGGCGCCGGGTGGCGCCGAGGGCAGCGGGTCTCGTCCGCGGTGAGCCGCGTGGACGATCTCACGCTGCCGCGGCTACCCCTCCCGGTCGTAGCGTTGCCGTTCTTCGACGAGGAGAGCGCTTCCGTCGCACGCGCATTGTCTCTTGTGGACGCGACCCGGTATGCGTTCTTCGAGGACGGCAGGCTCTTGGCCGCACTCGGCAGGGTGCGCGGTCAGCGAGTGGACGACGCGGTGCGGTCGTTGCGCGAGGCCGCGGCACTGGACACGGCCGGCCGCGCCACGCACGCCACCCTGCTCGTCCAGCTCGACGGCACGTCGGATGGCGCCGTGGTCACCAGAACCGCCATCGCACGCGCTGGGTCCACGGCGGTGATGACGGCGGCGGTGACGGTGGCAACGGCGCTGGCCGTGCTCGCCGGGGAAGTCGCCGAGGGGACGTACCAAGCGGCCGAGGTGCTCGATCCCGCCAGTGCGTCCGAACTGGACGGTGTGGAGATCGTCGTCGAGGACCGGCCGATCGCCGATCTCGCGCTCGCCGAGGAAGGAACGCTGTGAACCGGTCGCGCGTCGTCGTCTGCGGCACCACGTTCGGCCAGTCCTATCTCGCCGCGGTGGCCTCGCTCCCCGGCGAGTTCGAACTCGCCGGAGTGCTGGCCAGGGGCAGCGAACGGTCCGCCGAGACCGCTCGCCGTGCCGGAGTTCCCCTGTGGACGGAAGCAGGCCAGGTGCCGGACGACGTGGACATCGCCTGCGTCGTCGTCCGGTCCTCGTCGATGGGAGGACCAGGAAGCGAACTGGCCAGGACGCTGCTCGCGCGTGGTGTGCACGTCCTGCAGGAGCAGCCGATCCACCACGACGATCTCGTGGAGAGCCTCAAAACCGCGCGGGCGCACGGTGTCCGGTACCGCATGGGCGACCTCTACGCCCAGCTCCCTGCCGCGCGGCGGTGGGCGGCCGCCGCGCGAGAGCTCAGCACGCGGCAGCGGCCGGCCTATCTCGACGCGGCCTGCGCGGTGCAGGTTTCGTTCCCGCTGCTGCACGTACTGGCGGAGGCGCTGGGCTCGCCGCGGCCGTGGCGGTTCACCTCGGCCGGCACGAGCGGGCCGTTCACCGTCGTCACCGGCGAGCTCGGCGGGGTGCCACTCGTGTTGCGCGTGCAGAACGAGATCGCGCCCGCCGACCCCGACAACCACCTGCACCTGCTGACCAGGGCCACCATCGGCTTCGACGGCGGCGGGCTCGCCCTGCACGACGCGCACGGCCCGGTGTCGTGGACGCCGCGGCTGCACGTCCCGCCGGGGGTGCGCGCCTCGTTCGACTTCACCGGATCGGACGCGGCACATCTGGGCCAGCCCGGTACGACTTTCCTCGACACGGCGCCACCGTCCTATCGGGACTTCCTGGCGGACGTGCTGCCGTCGGCGATCGGGCGCGACCTGCTCGCGTTGCGCGAAGCCGTGCTCGATCCGGCGAGCACCTCGCGGGCGCCGCAGTACCACCTGGCGCTGTGCCGCATGTGGCAGGACCTGACCACCGCACTGGGATACGCGACGCTGCTCGAAGACCCGGCGCACCGCCCGGTGCCCGTCCCGGGACCGGGCGATGTGTGAGACCGGGGCCGTCGCGTGCTCAGCGCCGCGCGACGAGCAGGCACTGCGACATCGGTGCCAGCGGGTGGTCGTCGTCCGGCACGACGTGCGTCCGCCCGAACCCGGCGCCCGCCAGCGCGTGCAGCCATTGCGCGCGGGACAGGAAGGTGGTGCCCGAGCGCAGCCGGTCGTCCTCGGCCGCGGTCATCATGAACGCCTGGGAGATCAGGATCTCCAGGTACTCGCGGGTCGGCTCGATCAGCAGCAGCCAGCCGCCGGGTGCGAGCAGTTCGCGGACGCGGCGGAGGGTCGCGTCGGTGTCGCGGGCATTGTTCAGCGCGCCCGCGGCGATCACCACGTCCACGCTGCCAGGGGTGAAGCCCTGCTCCCGGTTGCCACCGTCGGCGTCGAAGACCCCGTAACGGACGAAACCGTGGCGGGGGAAGCGTTCCTGCGCGGTGGTGAGGAAGAACGAGGACACGTCGGTGAAGTGGTAGTCGACGTCACGGGCGCCGGATTCGGCGAGCCGGTCGAAGACCACCTCGCTGGTCGCTCCGGTTCCCGCGCCGATCTCCAGCACCCGCAGCGGGCCGCGGTCGGCGAGTGCGCCGACGGCGGCCGCGACCATCGCGTTCAGCTGGCGGGCCACGGCGGTACGCCGGTACAACGCGTCCGCGAGGTCCTGACGGCCCTCGGGGAACAGCAGCAGCGCGGCCTGTTCCTCACCGGACATCAGACCGGGAAGGTGGTCGGCGTTCAGGCGGAAGTAGTCGATGACCGCCGCGTCGCCCAACCCCTCGGTCCACAGTGCACGGGCCGCCGCCCACGCCTTGTCCACCGAGTCGACGCCGACCGGCGCGGCGCCGCGCACGCGTTCGCCGTCGCGGGCCAGCACGGCGCGGCCGGTCAGTGCGGTGAGCCAGCGTTCGACCACCGCGTGGTGCCGCGGGGCGACACGAGCCGCCGCGAGCACTTCTGCCACGTCGTGGGCGATCGACGGATCGGTGAGCACGCCGTGTTCTTGCAGCGCGTGCAGCATCGAGGCGAGCACGGCCTCGTCCAGCCTGGCGACGAAGGCGGCGGTGTGCTCGCGGGCAAGGCCCGGCGTCCGCACCGCGTCGATGGCGGCCAGCACGGTTTCGTGCGCGTCGTGGTCTCGTACGGAAGCGACGACGCCGTCGGCTCCCTGCTGAAGGCGCACCAAGGGAACCTCGCCGAACTCGGCGGCACCGCCGAGGTGCAGCACCTGCCGCAGCTCGGACAGGTCGGTCATGGCCGCGGCGGGCTCGGCCGCCAGCGCCGCCACCCGCGCGGAATCCAGCACGGCGACCTCGGCGCCACCGCGTTCCAGCGCGGCGAGTGCGCGCGCGGGATGCCCGTCGGGGTCGTCGAACACGACCTTCGCGCCGCTGAGGACGGTGGCGACGGCCGCCTCCAGGCCCGGTCCGGTCAGCGGAAGTCCAATCAGGACAGTGGACGTTCCGTGGAGCACCGCGTGCCACGCCGCGACGCGCGCGACGGTGCGGGGATCGCCGGATTTCAGCCTGCTGGCCAGATCGTGAATTCCAGGTGCCGAGCGCAAAACTTCATACTGCTCGATCAACGCGGAGGGGAAACCGCGGTTCAGCAAGGTGGTGAATTCTTGTTCAGGGGAATGCACATGCGGATCCTAACCGGGATCGTGGTCATCTCGCAAACAGTGCGAACTGCCGACTCGCTAGAGAGGTTTTGTGGATGTTGAGGTGCAGTCATGTGTTGTGCCGGGTCGACGACATTCGATCCACTGTGGAAGAGTTCACCGGACTCGGTTTTTCGGTGGCGTGGGGCAGTGCCCCTGAGAAAGCGCGCAACGCGCTCGTCTGGTTCGAAGAGGGCCCCTTTCTTGAATTCTTCGAATTCCCGTCCGCGCTGCGCGCGCTGCGGTGGCCGGTCGCCGCTTCGTTCGGCAGGGGAATGGGGGACCGGCTCGCGAAGTGGGCTTCCGGCGACGACGGCTGGCGTGACGTCGCGCTCGAAACCGACGACACCGGCCTGGCCCGCGTCCGTGAGACACTGCGCGCCGCCGGGGTGCCGGTCTCCCGGATCTTCCGCAACGGCCGCGTCCGGCCGGACGGCAGGCGGGTCCGCTACCAGCTCGTCGCGCCACGACCGGCCACGCTGCCGTTCGTGGTCTCCGCATACGACCCGCCCCAGCGCCCGGCCTCGATCACCCATGCCAACGGCGCCACCGGTGTCACCGCCGTGCACTACGGCGTGCGGCCAGAGCACCGCGACGGTTACGACCGGCTGATCGGCGACGACCCGTGGCTGCGCCCGCGGACCGCCGTGGTGACCGGCGTGCTCGAAGTGGAGCTCGCCGGACTGACCGCCCCGCTCGATCCCGCGCTCGTCCGCGGCGTCGCGCTCGTCCCCGCCCGCTCGACGCAGCATCAGGAGAACCAGCAGTGACCACTTCGAAGACGGACACCGCGGCCGACCTCGTCGCCACCCTCACCGAGACCGGCGTGACGCTGTGGGCGGAAGGCGATCGCCTGCGCTACCGCGCGCCGAAGGGGGTGCTGACCCCGGAGCTGCTCGCACGGCTCAAGGCGGCGAAGGAAGCGGTGCTGGAGCTGCTGCGCGCCGAACGCGTCGAGCTGACCGCCGACGACGAAGGCCGGTTCGAGCCGTTCCCGCTCACCGATGTCCAGACCGCCTATCTCGTCGGCCGTCATGACGCGTTCGGCTTCGGCGGTGTGGCGTGCCATGTCTACGTCGAAGTGAGCTATGCCGAACTGGACGCCGAACGGCTGACCACCGCGTGGAACCGGCTGATCGCCCGGCACGACATGCTGCGCGCGGTGATTTCCGCGGACGGCGTCCAGCGCGTGCTCCCCGAGGTACCGCGCTACGACGTCCTCGTGACGGACCTGACCGGCGCCGATCGCGCGACCGTGACCGCGTCGCTGGAATCCGTGCGCGCCGAACTCGGCCACCACGTCTACGACCCGGCCCGCTGGCCGCTGTTCGACCTGCGCGCCACCCGCACCGACGAGCACGCGGTACTGCACGTCTCGCTGGACTTCCTGATCGCCGACTGGGCCAGCATCGCACTCGTGCTGGGCGAGCTGGAGGCGCTGCACACCGCGCCGGACCGGGAACTGCCCGAGCTGGGCATGCGCTTCCGCGACTACGTGCTCGCCGAGCGGCGCCTGCGCGAAACCGGCCGCTACCGGCGCGATCGGGACTACTGGGCCGCCCGCCTCGACTCACTGCCCGTCGCGCCCGACCTGCCCTTGGACCGCCGCGAGCAGCCACCTTCGTTCTCCCGCAGGCAACTGCGGCTCGACGAGGACCAGTGGGCCGCGTTCGTCCGGCGCACCAAGACCCGTGGCCTCACCCCGTCTTCGGCCGTGCTTTCGGCCTACGCCGCGGTGCTCGCCCGCTGGGCGCGGTCGCCGCGGTTCAGCCTCAACCTCACCGTGCTCAACCGGCTCGACCTGCACCCCGGCGTGCACGACGTGGTCGGCGACTTCACCTCGGTGAACCTGCTGGAGGTCGACTGGACCGCCGAAGGCACGTTCACCGACCGGGCGCGCGCCGTTGGCGACCGCCTCTTCGCCGATCTCGACCACCGGCTGCACTCCGGCGTCGAGGTGATCCGGGACCTGGCGCGCAGGCGTGGCAGGGACGACGCGCTGATGCCGATCGTGTTCACCAGCGCCATCGGTATCGGCCGCGGCGGCGGGGCCGCGGCCGGCCGGTTCGACGGCTTCGGCATCACCCAGACGCCGCAGGTCTTCCTCGACTGCCAGGCGATGGACGACGACGGCGGCTTGCGGGTCAACTGGGACGTCCGCGAAGGCGTCTTCCCGGATGGGCTGGTCGACGACATGTTCGCCGCGTTCGAGGCAGTGCTCACCGGGCTCGCCGATGATGACGCGGCCTGGGAGGCGGAGCGCGCCGTGGCACTGCCCGCGTGGCAGGCCGAGGAACGCCGCCGTGCCAACGACACCACCGCCCCGGTGCCGGATTTCCTCTTGCACCAGCCGGTTTTCGAACAGGCGTCGCGCACACCCGACCGGTTGGCGGTCGTCGACCGCCACGGGGCCACGACCTACGGCGAGCTCGCGGGTCGCGCGGTCGCGGTCGCGCGGGCGCTGCGCGAGAGCGGGCATGCCGGGGGCGAGGTCGTCGCGATCGTGATGGACAAGGGTGTCGAGCAGGTCGCGGGTGCGCTCGGAGTGCTGCTGGCAGGCGGGGCGTACCTGCCGGTCGACACCACACAACCGCCGCTGCGGCGGAACGCGATCCTGCGCGACTCGGGCGTCCGGCACGTGCTGACCCAGTCGTGGGCCGACGGGGTGGACGGGATCGCGGTGGACCGGCTCGCCCCGGCCGGGACCGTCGAGCCGATCAGCGGCGATCCCGATGCCCCCGCTTACGTCATGCACACCTCGGGTTCGACGGGTAAGCCGAAGGGCGTGGTGATCAGCCACCGCGCCGCCGCCAACACCATCGCGGACGTGACGGCCAAGTTCGGCGTGACCGGTGAGGACCGCGTGCTCGGCGTCGCCGCGCTCGGCTTCGACCTCTCGGCCTACGACATCTTCGGGGTGCTCGCGTGCGGTGGCGCACTCGTCCTGCCCGATCCCGCGCGGGGCGCCGACCCGTCGCACTGGGCGGATCTGGTCGCCCGGCACGGCGTGACGCTGTGGAACTCCGTGCCCGCCCTGATGCGGATGCTGGTGGCCTACCTGGACGGGGAGGGCGGCCGCGCACTGCCGTCGTTGCGGCTCGGGCTGCTCTCCGGCGACTGGATCCCGACCACGCTGCCAGCCGAGACCGCCGCGCGGCTACCGGGAATGGAGCTGGTCAGCCTCGGTGGCGCCACCGAGGCGTCGATCTGGTCCAACTTCCACCGCGTCGACGGTGTTCCCGAAGGGTGGCCCAGCATCCCCTACGGAAAGCCGTTGGCCAACCAGGGTTTCCGGGTGCTCGATGAGTCCTATCAGGACTGTCCGGTATGGACGCCGGGTGAACTGTTCATCACCGGTTCCGGACTGGCCGACGGTTACCTCGGCGACGAGGGGACGACCGCGCACCGGTTCCTCGCACACCCGGCTGACGGGCAGCGGATGTACCGGACCGGCGATCTCGCCCGGTACCGGCCAGGCGGTGACGTCGAGTTCCTCGGCCGCACCGACGCCCAGGTCAAGGTGCGCGGGCATCGCGTCGAACTGGGCGAGATCGAGGCCGCGCTGCTGGCGCACCCCGCCGTCGCGAGCGCGGGTGTGGTGCTGGCCGACGGGGCGCTGTTCGCCGCCGTGGCGCCCGCGCGCGTCGAACCGGCCGTGCTCGACCCGCGGTTTGCCCGGCTCGTGACCAAGGCGGCAGGGGACGACCCGGACCGCGGTGCCGTCGCGATCGCGCACCGCGTCGCCGTCGGCTCCGATCGTCCGGTGCGGGTCCTCGCGCTGACCCCCGTCCACGGATTGGCCGACATCCTCGCCGGATTGGAGGTCACGCTGGTGGAGGCCGAACTCGAGGTGGACATCGATTACCGGGCGCAGGGTTTCGCGCCCAACTCCGCGGACGTCCTCATCGCACCGGCGGCGCACGACGTGCTCGCCGAACTCGTCGCGCCCGGCGGCTGGCTCGTGATCACCGGAACGGGCGCGCTGGAAAGCGCCGAGCTGGCGCTGCCCGGTGTCAGCGCGACGCGGGTCAAGACCGACCGCGCGGTCGTCACCTCCGACGAGCTGGCCGCGTTCCTGCGCGAACGGCTGCCGGAGCACATGGTGCCGCCGGTGGTGCAGCTCGTGGACGCGGTGCCGCTCACCGCGAACGGCAAGGTGGACCGCCGCTCGCTGAGCGGGTGGAAGCCCGTGGCGGGAACGGGCGCCGAGGTCGCCGACGCGCCGGCCGATCCGCTGGAAGAGGCCCTCACCGCGATCTGGGCCCATGCCTTGCGGGTGCCGTCGCTCGGCCGTCACGACAACTTCTTCTCCTTGGGTGCGGACTCGCTGATCATGGCCCGCACGGCGGGCAGACTGCGGGAACACCTGCCAGAGGTCGCGCCGGTGCCGTTCGACACGCTGCTGCGGAAGATGCTCAACGAGCCGACGATCGCCGCGCTCGCCGAATTCCTGCGGGCCAAGGCGCGCCCGGAGCCGGTCGCCGCGAACGGCGGCAACGCCGCGCTGGTGCCGTTCAGCACCGGCGACGGCCCGGTGCGGGTGCTCTTCCACGCCGGCCTCGGCACCATGGAGTGCTTCCGGCCGCTGGCCGCGGAACTCGTCGCGCAGGATCTCGGACCGGTGCTGGGCGTCGCGATCGCCGATACGGACAGCTACCGCGCCATCGCACCGTCCGAAGTGGTCGGCAGGCTCGCGGACGACTACACCGAACGGCTCATCGCGGCCGGGCACACCCGGTTCCAGCTCATCGGCTACTGCCTCGGCGGCATGTTCGCCACCGAGGTCGCCCGCAGGCTCGGCGAGCGCGGGATGCAGGTCGAGGACTTGGTGCTGGTGAGCAGCCACCTCGTCTCGTTCGACATCGAGGACGATCTCATGTTCGAGGCGCTGTTCGTGCCCAACCTCGGCATCTCGCTCGACCAGATCGGCTTCGGCGCCATCGACCCGAACGATGTCGCTGAGGCGTTTCCCTTGCTGGTCGAAGAAAACGACGGCCGGGTGCCCGACGGTGCGCTGGCAGGGCTCGACGGTGCGGCGGGCGAGTTCTTCGCCAGGCTCGGCGCACTGAGCCAGGAAGCGCGCTTCGACCGCTACGCCGAGACCGCGTCGCGCATCGCGGGCCAGGCGGTCGTGCCCGAGCTGGCACTGGGCATGTTCCGGGTGTTCAAGCACAGCTTCCAGTCCGCGCGGTTCGTTCCGCCCGCGTACTTCGGCGACATGCGGTTCCTCGTGCCCACCGGCCCGTCGACGTTCGCGCCCGGTCTCACCGAGCAGATGCTCGCGTTCTGGCACGACGTCTGCGCCGGCGAGTTCACCGTGTCCGAAGTGGATGGTGACCACTTCTCCTGTATGACCGATCCGATCGTCCGCCAGGTGGCGGACGGTATCGCGGCGCCGCTGCGGGAAGGAAACCGATGAGCGACAACGGCGTTGGCCTGCGCCCGGTGAAAGAACTGGTGGCATTGTCACCGGGGGTGAAGGCCCGGCTCGGCCGGGCGCTCGCGCTCGGTGCGCTCGGCGGCGCTGGCGCCGTCGCCGGGTACGTGTGCGTGGCGATGGCGGTCGGCGAGCTGTTCACCGCCGACCGGTCGGCGGGTGTGCTCGCCTGGTGGGCCGGTGGCGCGTTCGGATGCCTCATCGTGTCCCTCGCGGCGCGCTGGCTCGCCGAGCAGGTCGCCCACCGGGCGAGCTACGACCTGGAAGTGGTGCTGCGGACCGAACTCGCCGACGCGCTCGCCGCGATGCCGCTCGGCGTGGTCTGGCGAACCGGCGCCGGGCGGATCAAGAAGATCGTGCAGGACGACGTGGCCGCGCTGCACAACGTCGTCGCCGACGCCGTGCCGTTCTTCGGCGCGGTGGCCGCGCAGCCGATCGCCGCGCTGCTCGCGCTCGGCGTCGTGCAGTGGAAGCTGCTGCTGGTCGCACTGCTCGTGCTGCCGGTGGCCACGGTGTCGTTCTCGCTGATGGCCCGCGACCACACCGCCCAGCGCGCCCGCTACAACCAGGCGGCCGAGGACGTCACCACCGCGGTCGTCGAGTTCGTGCAGGGCATGCCCGTGGTGCGCACGTTCGACGACGGCCGCACCTCGTTCCGCCGCTTCGGGGCCGCCGTCACCGCGTTCACCGATGCGGTCGGCGCGTGGACCGCGACCAGCCGCCGCGCGTCCGCGTTCAACCAGCTTGTCATCGTGCCACTGCCGACGCTGCTGGTGCTCGCCGCCACGAGCGTGCCGATGCTGGCCGCCGGCTGGATCGAGCCCGGCGAGCTGGTGCTGGGGCTGCTGATCGGCGCGATGCCGATCGAATCGATCTCCCCGCTGATGCACCTCACCAACTATGTCAACGACTCGAAGGCGGGCGCGGTCCGCGTGAGCGAACTGCTCGCCGAGCCGCCGTTGCCCGAACCCGAGTACCCGCGTGAGCCGCAGGGGGCCTCGGTGTCGCTGCGCGGCGTCACCTTCCGCTACACCGAAGGCCGTGGCGCGCCCGTGCTCGACGACGTGACGATCGACGTGCCGGAGGGCACGGTCTGCGCGCTCGTCGGCCCGTCCGGCTCCGGCAAGTCCACGGTCGCCAGGCTGATCCCGAGGTTCCACGACGTCGACTCCGGTGCCGTGCTGGTCGGCGGGGTCGACGTCCGCGAGATGGCGAGCGAGGTCCTGCTCCGGCACGTCGCGCTGGTGTTCCAGGACCCGTTCCTGGTCTCCGGCACGGTCGCGGAGAACATCCGGCTCGCCCGCGCGGACGCCACCGACGACGAGATCATCGCCGTCGCGAAGGCAGCCGCCGTGCACGATTTCGTCGTGGGGGAGCTGTCCGACGGCTACCAGACCCAGGTCGGCGAGCGCGGCGGCAAGCTCTCCGGCGGCCAGCGCCAGCGGATCACCATCGCCCGCGCGATGCTGTCCGACGCACCCGTAGTGGTGCTGGACGAGGCGACCGCGTTCGCCGATCCGGAAAGCGAGTCGGCGATCCACGAAGCGGTCGCCCGGCTCACCGCCGGCCGGACGGTCATCGTGATCGCGCACCGGCTGGCCACCATCACCGGCGTCGACCAGATCGTCGTGCTCGACGGCGGCCGGGTCGTCGAACGCGGCAGGCACGCCGACCTGGTCACCTCGGGCGGCCGGTACTCGAAGCTGTGGGCCCGCCACGAGCAAGCCGCGAGCTGGGGTCTCGCAGGCAACCGCGTGCAGGAGGTGATCGCATGAAGCGCATCCGAAGGCTGATGATGCTGGCCGCCGGGCCGTACGCGCCGCAATTCCGTGCCACCCTGCGGATTTCGGTGGTCGCTTCGCTGGTGCAGGCGCTCGCGTACGCGTCGTTCATCCCGTTGCTGGCCGCACTCGCCGCGGACCCGATCGACACCGGCGCCGCGTGGACGTGGGTCGGCGTGCTCGCCGCGCTGGTCGTGGCCGAGGCGCTGCTTCGGTTGAGGGAGAGCGCGTTCACCTACGACTACTGGCACCTGGTCACCGGCGACACCCGGACGCGGCTGGGGGAGCGGTTGCGATCGATGCCCCAGCAGGAACTGGCCCGCCGTGCCGCGGGCGACCTGACCACGGTCGTCGGCTCGAACGTCACCAGCGCCGCCACGGGCATCTCGTCGTTCTCCACGCTGTTCGTCCGGCTTGTCGCCGTGCCCGCGCTGCTCGGCGTGGTGATCATCGCGGTCGACTGGCGCCTTGGACTGGTGCTCGCCGTCTCCGTGCTGGTGTCCGTGCCGTTGCTGCGCAGGCTGCGAACCCTGTCGAACGAGGGATTCCGCCGCGTCGACGCGGCGAACGCGGGCATGGCGGACCGGATCGTCGAGTACGTGCAAGGCCTTCCGGTGTTCAAGGCGACCGGTCAGGCAGGCGCGGGCTCGGCACGGCTCGCCGAAGTGTTCGCCCACCAGCACGAGGCCAACGCGGAGTCGAACCGATCCGCCTCGATCCCCGTCGCCGCACTGCAGTTCCTCGTGCAGGCCGCGATGGTCGCGCTCGTCGCGCTGGGCGCCGCGCTCGTGCTGGACGCGCGCCTCACCGTGCCCCTGCTGCTCGCGGTGGTCGTGGCGGCGGCCCGGTTCGCCGAACCGCTCGGCGCCGCGGTCACCATGACCAAGCTGTTCGAGATGTCCGAGGCGGCACTGACCAGGATCAGCGAAGTGCTCGGCGCCGGTGCGCTGCCGGTGCGCCCCGGCGGCCGCGCGCCCGAGTCGTTCGGCATCACCTTCACCGGCGTCGGTTTCACTTACGACGGCCGCACCGAGCCGGTGCTGGAAGATGTCTCGTTCGAGGTTCCCGAACGCGGTCTCACCGCGCTGGTGGGGCCGTCCGGTTCGGGCAAGACGACCGTCACCCGGCTCATGACCCGGTTCGCCGACCCGCGAACCGGCGTAGTGCGCTTGGGCGGCGTCGACGTTTCGACGCTCACCCAGGAAGAGTTGATGCGCCACATAGCCGTCGTCTTCCAGGACGTCTACCTGTTCGACGACACCATCCTCGCCAACATCGCGATGGGCAGGCCGGAAGCCACCCACGAGGAGATCCTCGCCGCCGCGCGCGCCGCCAACGTGCACACCTTCGCCGAGCGGTTACCCGACGGATATGAAACGAGGGTGGGCGAGATCGGCTCGGCGTTGTCCGGAGGCGAGCGCCAGCGCATCTCGATCGCCCGCGCGATACTGAAGGATGCCCCGGTCGTGCTTCTCGACGAGCCGACCGCGGCACTCGACACGGAGTCCGAAGTCGTGGTGCAGCAGGCCATCGACAGCCTGGTGACCGGCAGGACGGTCGTGGTGATCGCGCACCGGCTGTCCACTGTGGTCGGTGCGGACCAGATCCTGGTGTTCGAGAACGGTCGCGTCGTGCAACGCGGCACGCACACCGACCTGCTCGGGCAAGACGGCCGATACGGCGACATGTGGCGGGCGCAGACCAGGGTCAAGGACTGGCGGCTCACTCGGGAACCGTCGCCGAGCTGACCGCCTCGCACCGAAAGCCGCTTCATCCCGGTGATCTCATCTCCACCGGAACTCCGGCCGGTGTGGGCATGGGGCGCAACGGGCGACGCGGGGTAGCCGCACGTTCCGGGAGCGCCTCGGCTACCGGGGACCTCCCTGCGGAGGTGGGGTCGAGAGCCATGGGCGGTCGCTCCTGGTCAATAGGAGGGCGGGTGGTACGGAAGCGTCGGCGACAACAGGGTGAGCAGGCCCAGGACGATGGGCAGGAGGGTCACGAGGTAGATGAACGTGTAGCCGACGATGTCTCGTGCCTTGAGGGAAAGCACGCCGAGGAGCGGAAGCATCCAGAACGGGTTGATCAGGTTCGGCAGCGCCTCGGCGGCGTTGTAGATCTGAACGGTCCAGCCGAGGTTGACGTTCGCGTCGTTCGCGGCCTGCATCACGTAGGGCGCTTCGATGATCCATTTGCCACCGCCGGAGGGGATGAGGAAGCCGAGAACGACGGAGTAGGCGCCGATGAGCAGCGGGAAGGTGGTGGTGTTGCCCGCGGAGGTGAACAGCGAGGCGAGGTGGTGGGAGATGGCGATGCCGGAGCCGTCGGTGGCCTTGGTCAGGATGGCCGCGATCCCGGCGTAGAAGGGAAACTGGATGAGGACGCCGCCGGTGGCCGGTACCGCTTTGGTGACCGCGGCAAGGAACCGGCGGGGCCGCCAGTGCAGAAGCATTCCGAGGCTGAGGAACAGCAGGTTGTAGGTGTTGAGGCCCGAGATGGCGACGATCGGGTCCTTGGCGGCGAATTCCTGGATCGCCCACCCGCCGACCAGTGCGACGACGAGGATGGTCAACAGCGGGCTGTACTCGAGCCATTCGCCGGGGCGCGAGCGCGGCACGTCGTTCTCGACCGGGTCGCGCGGATCGATGCCGAGGTCGGCGGCGGTGCGTGCGGCGGTGGCGCGGGGGGCGGTCAGGAACGCGACGGCGACGCACACCGCGATGACGACAGCGGCGACGACCAGGGACTGCCAGGTGAAAATGGTGTCGCGGAACGGGATCACTCCGGTGATCGGGAGCAGTGACTTCGGGATGCTGGCGGGGTTCGCCTGGAGCTGCGCGGACGAGGAGCTGAGGCCGAGCGCCCAGCTTCCGCCCAGACCCAGGTAGGCCGCTGCCGACGCGGCCCGGTAGTCCATTCGCAACCCGCTGCGCTCGGCCAGCCGACGGACCAGCAGTGCGCTGAAGATGAGGCTGAAGCCCCAGTTCAGCAGCGCGGACAACAGGCTCACGGTGGCGACCATGGCGATCGCGGCGCGCGGATCACGGGGCACTTGGGCGAGGCGGGTGATCGCCCGCTGGACCGGGCGGGCGGTGGCGACGACATAGCCGCCGATGGCGACCATGGCCATCTGCATGGTGAAGGGGATGAGGTCCCAGAAACCGTTACCGAACACCGAAGCGACCTTGGCGGGCGAGGAACCGATCGCCAGCGCGGCGACGGCGACCACCGCGACGGTGAGCAGGGCGAAGACGAGGGTGTTGGGAAACCACTTCTCCGACCAGGCCGCGCTGCGGGTGGCGAAGCGGGCGAGACGACCGCGCGGTGGCTCGGCGGCGAACTGCGAATCGGGCACAGACATGCGGACTTCCCTGCGGTCAACCGGAGTGGTGGAGGGTGTGCTGGTGGACGAGCGCTGCGGCGGTCAGGTCGGCCAGTGCTGTGCCGACTGCTTTGAACACGGTGATCTCGTGGTCACTTCGACGGCCGGGAGCTTCTCCACGGCAGAGCTGGGGCAAGGTGGCGGCCACGGCGTCACGGGTGATGACGCCGGCCGCGAGCGGCTGGGTGAGGTCGCCGGATTCGTCGAGCGCGATGTCGCTGTCGATGTACAGGACGCCGCGCGTCAGGCAGGTGTCGTCCGCTTCGCGCATGTCCGGGCGGAAGCTGCCGACGAGATCGAGGTGTGTTCCGGGGCGCAGCAGCTCACCTCGGATGATCGGGCTGGTGGCGAGCGTGGCGCAGGAGACCACATCCGCGTCGGGCACCGCGGCGTCGAGGTCGTCGGCCACGTGAGCGTCCATTCCGGACTCCCGCAGCCTGGTGACGAGAAGCTGCGCGGATTCCCGGCGCTGGTCGTGGACGAGCACAGTGGTGATACCGAGGACCGCGGCGTGTGCGGCGGCGGCGAGTGAGCCGATGTGCCCGGCGCCGACGACGAGGTGGGTTCGACTGCCGGGGCGGGCGAGATACGACGACGCCAGCGCCGCGGTGGCGACCGTGCGCCGCCGGGTCAGTTCGTTCCCGTCGATGACCGCGAGGTGTTCGCCGGTGTCCGCGCTGGCCAGGATGTAGGCCGAGGACAGGGCCGGGCGGCCGTGCCCGCTGTTCTCGGGGAAGACGTTGACGAGCTTGACACCCAGCAACCCGCCTGCCCGCCACGAAGGCATCAGGAGCAAGGTCGAGCCGGCGATCTCGTCGATCTGGTGGTGGTGGCGCGGCGGAGTGGTGGCGCCGCGGGCGAAGCCCTCGCGGAGCGCGGGGATCAAAGCGTCGAACGGCAGCGCGTTCGCGGTTTCGTCGGCGGAGACGATATGCACGTCGGTCCTTTCGGGATCAGGCGTCGAGCACGACATCGGACGTGGGCATGGACTGGCAGGTGAGGCAGTGGTCGTCGGGAAGGTCGTCAGCGGGAGCGACGAGGTGGGCGACCGTGCCGTCGAGCACCCGGACCGCACAGCTCTCGCACTGGCCGAGGCGGCATCCGCTGGGCAGTGACAGACCTGATCGCTCCGCCACCTGCAGAAGGGTGCCGTCGGCTTTGCGCCACGCCACGTCGCGGCCCGAGCGGGCGAACCGGACGGTCGCGGTGGCGTCGTCGGGGATGTGCACCGGTAGGGGGGCGGCGTGGAACTTCTCGGCGAAGATGTCGAATCGGGGCACGCCGCGCGCGACCAGCCCGGTGATGGTCTCTTCGATCATGTTCTCGGGGCCGCACAGGTAGAAACGCGCTCGACGGTCGATCAAGGCGGCGTCGACCCCGGCGGCTGACACCCGCCCGAGCACGTCGTACCGGTCGTCTGCGGCGGGACGGCTGTAGTGGTCGATCACGCGCAGGGAAGGCAGTCGCGCGGTGAGAGCGGCGATCCGGTCGTGGAACGGGTGGTGCGCACTGTCCCGGCTGCCGTAGTGGAGCACGACGTCGGGGGCGGCGGACGGGACGAGAGCGAGTGTTTCGAGATGGCTGAGAAAGGGGGTGATCCCGATGCCCGCGGCCAGTAGCACGATCGGTCGAGAGTGGACGGTGGGAACCGTGAAGCCGCCGGCGGGAGGGGTGACGAGTATCCGGGTGCCGTGGCGGAGGCGTTCGTGGACGGTGGGGGAGAACCGGCCATCGGGCACTCGGCGCACCGCGATCGCATAGCTGGTCTGGGACGGCGGTGAGGCGGGTCCGGTCAGGGAGTAGCTGCGGGTGACGTCGGGACGGTCGGGCCAGGCGACGGTGATGTGCTGCCCGGCGCGGAAGGCAGGCAGCGGCCGGCCATCGGCCGGCCGCAGCCGCACCGCCAGTACCTCTTCGGTTTCGAGGTCGCAGTGGTCGACCAGGAATTCCCGCTGGGCACTCCAGGGTTCCACATCCTCCGGCTGGACGTCACAGGGCACCGAGCGCAACCCGACGGAGCCGCTGACCGG
This sequence comes from Amycolatopsis minnesotensis, assembly GCF_039529815.1. Lineage (NCBI taxonomy): Bacteria > Bacillati > Actinomycetota > Actinomycetes > Pseudonocardiales > Pseudonocardiaceae > Amycolatopsis > Amycolatopsis minnesotensis. The sequence continues at coordinate 127,212 of NZ_BAAANN010000011.1, forward strand.
ATCGCTGCTGTCGTCGCCGACCAGGAGGTTGTAGTTGGTGCCGCCCGAGCCGAGTGGATCCGAACCGGGCAGGCCGAGGTCGGCAGCCGGTTGCCACCAGCCGTACTCGGCGACGACGACGTCCTGGTGGAGGGCGGGGTCGATCCGCGCCCGCATCCGGACGGAGGCGCGAGGTGTGCTGATGCGTACCCAGTGGCCGTCGTCGATCCCGCGGGCTCGGGCGAGCTCGGTGCTCAGCTCCACGATCGGCTCTGGGAAGCGTTTGCGCAGCGAGGAGATGCCGTGGTGCTGGCTGTGGCAGAAGTAGCCGTTCTTCGCACAGGTGAGCACCAGCGGGTGGGCCACGTCCGGTGCGGGCGGGGTGACGGCGGGGACCGGGGATTGGCCGTGCTGAGCGAGAACTTCCGAGTACAGCTCGACCCGGCGAGTCGGGGTGGGGAACCCCGTGACAGTCCCGTCATCGAGTTCTCCGGCGTATTTGCGGTGGCGGACACGCAAGGGCAGATCGAGGCCCCCGGGACTTTCGCGCAGGTCGGCGACGGTGATGCCGAGCGGGGCGATCTGGTGGTTCCAGCCGTCCTCGATGCGTCCTTGGAAGAAGTCTTCCCCGTGCCCCAGCCGGGTGGCCAGATCGAACACGATCTCGGTGTCCGAACGGGACTCGCCCACCGGGGGGACCATCCGCGGTCGAAGCTGGACTCGCTCCTGAGCGGCGCGGGTGATCTCGAACCCGGCCTTGACGGCTTCGCGCTCCCAGGGCGTGCCGACCGGCAGGAGCAGGTCGGCGAAACGGGAGGTGGGGTTCTCGAACAGGTCGAGATGGACGGCGAAATCCAGGCTGCGCAAGGCTTCCGCCGTCCGGTGGGGATCTGGCTGGGACAGCAGGAGGTTCCCGCCGAAGGACACCAGCGCGCGCACGGAGTAGGGCTCGCCCGCCAGCACGGCACGGCAGAAGTCGCGCGCGTTGATCCAGCCCTGTGCCGGTGGCCCCAACGGAAAGCGGTCCAGTCCGACGGCTTTCGCACGCTGCGCCGCGTCCAGCTGTTCGGGAGAGGTGATCGGGTTGAGCGGGAGTTTGGGCAGGATCACGTTGCCGCCGGGGGCGTCATAGCTCCCCGTCAGCGCGTAGAGCGTGGCGATCGCGCGCTCGGTCTGGGTCGCGTTGGTGTGCTGCCCGATCCCGGACCAGGCCGCGTAGGACACCGACCGCGCCCCGGCCAGTTCCGCGGCGAACGCCTCGATGGCGCCGGGGGCGATCGTGGTGACCGCCGAAGTTCGGTCGAGAGGCCAGGCCGCGCAGGCGTCGGCGTAACGGTCGAAAGCGGGCACGCAGTCGACCACCCCGTTCCGAGTGGACACCCGGCGACGGCCTCGCAGAGCGAAACGGGTCACGCCGCGCGGCGGGCCTTCGGTCCCGAACGGTTCCGCCCGGCCGGAAACCTCGTCCCACACCACGTAGCCCGACAACTCCGGGTGCAGGTCCGCCGCCTGAAGAAACCGGCCGGTGTCGAGCCGGACCAGCAGCGGTGCGTTGGTCCACGACCGGACGAACTCTTCGTCGTGGCCGCGGCGGGCGAGTAGCCGTGCGGCCACGCCCAGCGCGAGCGCGCCGTCGGTCCCGGGCCGGACCCGGAGCCAGTGATCGGCCTGCGACGCGCTGGTCGACCGGCGGGGATCGACGACGGCGAGCCGTGCGCCCCGAGTCCGTGCCTGCGCGAGCGCCGCGGACTGTGCCAGCCAGGACTTCGCCGGGTTGTGGCCCCACAGCACAGCGAGGTCGGTGTTCGCGTAGTCCGGCACGGGCAGGCCGCTCCCGAACGTGAAGGCGTGCGCGAAATCCTTGTGCCAGTTGCAGATCTCGGTCGAGTAGAGCGTGTTCGGGCTGCCGAACAACCGGATGAACCGTTCGACCCAGTCGATGGAGTCCGACATCGGCGTGCCGCTCGGGGAGGTCACCGAGAACGCGACGGCCTCGGCGCCGTCGACCGCGCGGATCGTGCCGAGCCGCTCGGCGACCTCGGCCATGGCCTCGTCCCATCCGATCTCCCGCCAGCGCGGGTCGGGATCGGACTTGGGGGTGGTCCGCCGCAGGGGCCGGCGCAGCCGCTCGGGAGAGTGCACGAGCTCGGGTGCGGCCCTGCCCTTCGGGCACATCGCGGCACCGGTCGGATGATCAGGATCGGGCCGGACGCCGCGCAACGCGCCGGATTCGACCGTGTAGACCGCGCCACAGCGCGATCGGCACAACGTGCAGTAGCCCCGCACCTCAGTCATAAGGTACTCCTTAGTAACCGGCTACCGGTTACCGCTCACCGGTGACAAGTAAGATGCGTGAAGAAGGCGAGGAAGTCAAGGCCGAGTGTCGAAGGGGTGGGACTTGACCGAGGACGGAGCAGTCCGGCTGCAGCACACCAACCTGCGGGACCAAGTGCTCGAGGTGGTGCGGCAGGCGATGGTGTCCGGCGAGATACGGCCGGGGGACATCTATTCCGCGGCAGCGCTCGCGGCTCGGCTGGGGGTGTCCAGCAGCCCGGTGCGTGAAGCGATGTTGACGCTGGTCAACCAGGGGCTGATGGAGCCGGTGCGCAACCGCGGCTACCGGGTCGTGGCGATGAGCGAGCAGGATCTGGATGAGATCCACGAGCTCCGCCGGCTGCTAGAGGTTCCGGCCACGTTGTCCGCGGGGGCGAAGATCGAGCCCGGCGACCTGGACCGGCTCGGTGGTCTCGCCAGGAACATCGAGGTCGCGGCCGAGGCCGGGGACGTCGCCCGCTTCCTCGAGGCGGACCGGCGGTTCCACCTGGACCTGCTGGCACACGGCGGAAACCGGCGGCTGGTCGAAAGCATCGCCACCCTGCGCGATCAGACGCGCCTGTACGGCTTGGAAAAGCTGGCCGAAGGCGGTCGTCTCACCGAGGCGGCGGGAGAGCATCGGGAGATTCTGGCGGCGATCTCGGTGCGCGATTGGCCCCAGCTCGAAAACCTGATGCACACGCACCTGCGGCACACCCGCGCGGACTGGGCGGGCGGCTGACGCGCGCGAGGCGAAGTCACGTGAGCGGCGGCGGCCGTATTCGCCCAGTACGTCGAGGAGGACGTCATGGCCGAGCCCCGGCGCGCGTTCGGTCCGCCGCCGGCGCGTTCGCCCTACACTGTCCAGAAAGGACTTCGTGTTCCCGCGTCGGACGGTGCGCACCTGCTCACCGATGTCTATGCCCCTGCCGGGGATGTGCGGGGTACCGTCCTGATCCGCACCCCCTACGGCCGCGGCCTGTCGAATCCGCGCTCGCCCAGCCGGCCGGAAGCGAGGGGATCGGGGGCGACCACGGCCACTGAGCACGGCAGGCGGGTCAACGTCCTTTTCGGACTTCCGGTGCCCGGCCGCGGGTGCGAGTGGCTATTTCATGGCGGCGAGCTGGATCAGGTTTCCGCAGGTGTCGTCGAAGACGGCGGTGACCACCGGGCCCATGTCGATCGCGTCCTGGGTGAATTCGACGCCAAGCCCCTTGAGCCGCTCGACCTCGCTGTACACGTCGTCGACGGCGAACTGGGTGAACGGGATGCCGTCACTGGCCAACGCTTCCTTGAACGGGCGCGCCGCGGGGTGGCCGTCCGGCTCCAGCAGCAGCTCGACGCCGTCCGGGTTGGCGGGAGAGACCACGGTGAGCCAGCGGGCCTCGCCCGCGGGTTCGTCGGTCTTCTTGAGGAACCCCAGCTTCTCGGTGTAGAAGGCCAGTGCTTTGGCCTGGTCGTCGACGAACACGCTGGCGATGTTGATGCGGATCACGGATTCGGGTCCTCTCGGTCGATGGGCCACCGCTCGACGATGGAGCGCAGCGGGCTCGTGTCGATGTGGTGGAACTTGTACCGGCCCTGCCGCCGGGTGCGTATCAGGCCCGCCTGCTCGAGTACCGCGAGGTGCTGCGAGATGGCCTGGCGCGAGGAGGTCAGGCTGTGCTTCATGGTCAATCGGCCGCAGATCTCGAACAGCGTCTGACCGTCCTTTTCGGTCAGCTCGTCCAGGATCGTCCGTCGCGTCGCATCGCCGATGGCCTTGAACAGGTCGGGGTTCCCCTCCACGGGCATACGATAGGAAAGTCGCCACTTGCCTGTCAAGGCGGGAGGGCCGCGCCGGGATGGGACTCGCCCGGGATCAGCGGCGTTTTTCCGCTGTCATCAGGAATCCGTGTGGTTGTGCGTTGACCCGGTCGGAGTGCGGCAGGGCCTGGCCCGGTACCGGCCGCAGGTTCCAGCGAGACTGGACGGTGGCCAGCATCAGGACGGTTTCGGTGAGCGCGAGGTGTTCGCCGGGGCACCGGTGGGCGCCGATCCCGAAGGGAAGGTAGGAGCCGGCGCGGGCGTGCTCCCGGGTCGAGCCGAGGCGGCCGGGGTCGAAGCGCCCGGCGCCAGGGTGCAGGGTGGGGTCCCGGTGCAGGGCGTTCGGGCTGAACACCAGCTCCGCGCCGGCCGGAATGGCGACCTCGCCGAGGGTGACCGCGGTGCTGGCGCGCTGGGTCAGGAAGGTGACCGAGTGCAGCCGCAGCGTCTCCTCGATCATCCGGCGGGTGCAGGGGAGCGCGCGGAGGTCGGGATCTTCCTGTGCCGTGGCCGCGCCCAGTTCCCGGTCGAGCTGCTCGCTCGCCGCGGGATGCCGTGCGAGTTCGATGATCGCCCAGGCCAGCGTGCCGGCGACGGTGCCGATACCGGCCAGGAGGATGACCAGGATGTCGGCCCGGATGACGTCCTCGCGGGGCCGGTCATGGTCACTGCCGGTGATCAGGGCCGCCAGCGCGCCCCGCGGCTCCGGTGCGCGGCGCTGGTCGTCGATGAGCTTGTCCAGCAGTGTGGTGAGGTCGGCCATGGTCGCGGCGAAACGGCGGTTGGCCGGTACGGGCAGCGCGGTCAGCCAGGCGGGCAGCGCGGTTTCCAGTGCGAACCGGCGGGGCAGGATGGTGAGCGCGTGCCGCAGTGCGGCGAGTTCGTCGCCGGTGACCGGCGTGCCGAAGAGGAAGTCCAGCGTGCAGCCGATGGCGAGTTCTTCCATCTCCCGTCCGATGTCCAGCACCGAACCGTCCTGCCAGCGGTCGGTGTGCGCACGGGCGTGCCGGGTGATGGCGGGCGCGAATTCGCGGATGCCCTTCTGCCCGAACGTGGGGGTCAGCTTCTTCCGGACCGATCGGTGTGCCGCCCCCTCGCAGTGGAACCGGGACGCGGCGAGCGAGCGATCCACCACGTCGAAGAGCCGGCCCCGGTGGAAGACATCCGAGTCGAGGTTGATCTGGCGGATCAGCGCGGGATCGTTCACCAGATAGAACTCGAACGGGCCGACCCGCACCCGCAGCACCGGCTTCTTCGGGCGCATCGCTTCGAGGAATCGCTTGGGGTTGAGGAGAACCTGGAACGCGTTGCCGATCAGCGGAAGACGTCCCGGCGCGTCCGGTGCGGTCGTGGCGAACCTGGCGGGAAGGTCGGGCATGGTGGAACTGGGCTCCCAGCGTCGGCGATAGTGGCGTGGTCCCGGTTTGCGGGCGGCCTGTGCGATCGGATACGAGCCGGCCCCGCCGGTCGGCGATCACCGTCCTGGCGCGGTGCTCACCACCCGAGCCTCGATGAGACGGTAAGGCGTACCGGTGGGCGTCGCCGAATGGAAGACGAGTCCTGCCCGTTCGAGCAGGGCGACGAACTCCCGCTCGGAGCGCTCCCGGCCGCCGCTGAGCACGAACATCTGGAGGCTGCTCAGCGCCGTGTACCCCTCCTGTGCCCAGTCGTCGGTGAGCATTTCGACCAGGACTATCCGGGAGGCCGGTGCCGCGGCCTTCCGGATGGTGGTCAGCGCGGCCACGCAGTCGGGGTCGTCGAGCATGTGCAGCGTCGATCTGAGCAGGTAGACGTCCACTCCGGCGGGCGCCTCGCGGAGGACGTCCCCGGTCCTGATCTCGGTGCGTGCCGCCATCTCGCCGATGACCAGCGCCGCCAGCGGTGAGCGCACCGCGGCAGGCAGGTCGAACAGGATGCCGGCGAGCCCGGGGTTGCGGGCCAGCACCGCGACCAGCAACTCGCCCTGGCCGCCACCGATATCGGCGAGGGTGGTGGCCCCGGTCAGGTCGACCGTGGCGGCGATCATGTCGGTCAGCGCGCTGCCACGACCGCGGGTCACCGCGTTGTGGAAGGTGTCGGCCGCCGCTGGTGTTTCGGCGAGGTAGTCGAAGAACGGGCGCTGGTGTGCCAGCTCGAACGGGATGCCGTGGCCGCGCAGACCGTCGGCAAGGCGGCCCCAGGCCACGGCGATCCAGTCCGCGGTGATCCACCGTGCGCTGGGATCGCCACCGGTGCGGCGCAACGCCCTGGAGGCCGCGGTGTGCTCCACCAGGTCGTCGCCGACCCGGTGCACGATGCCCGCCTGGTGCAGTACAGCGACGAGTTGGGCGAGCCGGGCCGGGCCGGTCCCGGTTCGCTCGGCGAGCTCGGTGACGCGCATCGGGGTTTCCTCGAGCAGGTCCGGGATCTTCAGCGCCAGCGCGGCCTGCAGGGCGGCCCAGCCCGCCGCGGCGGTGACCAGAGCGAGCAGTTGGGTGTTCAGCTGCCCGGAGGCGGGCGAGGCGGGGAGGGGTGTTGCCCTGGTCATCGGCCCGCTCCGGGTACCTTGGCGAACTCCCAGGTCAGTCCGGTGCCCGCGGGCACCAGCTCACCGACGTCGCGTTCGGAGAACCCCCGCAGCGCTTCCGGCAGCCAGAGCTGCTCCCGTTCGGGCAGGGTGTAGGGGATCCAGGCGCTCATCGCCAGTTCCTCGTCCAGCCCGGTGCCGCTGGGCTGCGCCGTTCCCACTGTCTCGCTCGCGCTCGCGGCGTCCGCCAGCGCGGCGGCGGCGTCCGGGGCGGGGCCGTCGCCCGCCGAATGGTCGCTGACCAGCCCGACGTCACCGGAACCCCGGCCGCCGACCAGGGTGACGAACGCCTGCAGTTCCGACGCGGGGAACCCGGTGAGCTTCTTCGCCTGCCAGAAGTACGACTTCTCGTCCACGTGGGCGTTGTAGAAGAACACCAGGAACTCGTAGATCATCGCGTATTCCCGTTGATAGCGGGACTCGAACTCGCGGAAGGCGGCCTCTTCGGTCACCGATCCGGCCAGTGCGCTGTTGATCGACCGTGCGGCGAGCAGCCCGGAGTACGTGGCCAGGTGTACCCCGGAGGACATCACGGGGTCGACGAAGCAGGCCGCGTCGCCGACCAGCACCATGCCGGGCCACCAGAACCTGCTGCTGTAGTAGGAGTAGTCCTTGCGGACCCGGATCCGGCCGTAGGTGCCTTCGGTGATCAGCTCGGTGCCTGCCAGGTAGTCGCGCACCAGCGGGCACTCCGCGATCAGGCCGCGCAGCGCGCCTTCCCGGTCACCTCGCACCCGGTCCGCCCGGTCCGCCCGCACCACCGCGCCGACACTGGTGAGCTCGTCGGTCAGGGGGATGTACCAGAACCAGCCGCTGTCGAAGGCGATCGACAGGATGTTGCCCTGGTTGGGCGCGGGCGCCCGCTTCCCGCCCTTGAAATACCCGAAGAGGGCGATGTTGCGGAAGAAGTCGGAGTATTCGCGGCCGCCGCTCACCTGCTTGTGGATGCGGCTCTTGTTGCCGGACGCGTCCACGACGAAGGCTGCCGAAATCTCGTGTTCCCGGCCGCCGGCGTCGGTGTATCGGACGCCCCGCACCCGGTGCCCCTCGTCCTCCTGGCCTCCGACGGTCGAGGTCACCTGCGCGTTCTGCCGGACGTCGACTCCGCACCGCTGGGCGTTCTCCAGCAGGATCTGATCGAACTTCATCCGCTCGACCTGGAAGGAGTACGAGTTCGATTCGGGCACCTCGGGGTTGTCGCCGAACCTGAACGTCCACAGGTCCGGATTGGCGCCCCAGCGCAGGGTGGCCCCGAGCTTGACCTGAAAGCCCGCCCGCTGGACCTCCTCGGTGACCCCGAGCAGGCCGCAGATTCCGTGCACGGTGGGCGGCAGCAGGGATTCGCCGATCTGGTAGCGGGGGAAGACCTCCTTCTCCAGCAACAGGACCCGGTGTCCCTGCTTGGCCACCAGGGTGGCAACGGTGGACCCCGCCGGCCCGCCGCCGACCACCACGACGTCGAACTCTTCGGTCTCCGTACCCTGCATGCCCTCTCCCGCTGTCCGATTCCCGCTGTCCGATGGTTGTCCGAGATCGAAACAAGACCGACCGACGTTGTCCCACCGGCGGCCAACCGGCTTTCAACACCGCACAGTCTCGCCGAGCGGGCGGATCGGCGGGATCGGGTTTCTTCTACCGCCCGCCCATTCGGTGGTAACCGGTTCCGGCGCGAAGCGGAAATGTGCACGGAGTGGTCGTTCAGTGGCTCAGAAATGGAGAACGTTCGGTGCCGCGGGACGCACCGGCTTTTAGAGTCGTGCCGATGGCGGATGTGCTGTCCGCCTCGGCGGGAGGGTCGAACGGTGCTGGCAGATCGGGGCGGGCAACTGGCTTTTCTGACCGCCCGTGCGGTGGCTTCCGGGGCGGGGAACGGCCAGGTCGTGCTGGTGCGGGGCGCGGTTTCGCATGGCAAGACCGCTTTGTTGCGGAAATTCGCCGAGCAGCTCGCCGATTCGGGGACCCAATTCCTGAGCGCGAGTTGCGCCCGTGCCGAGAGCATGTTGCCGATGGGCGTCCTGAGCCAATTGTTCCACAGCGCGGCACTGCCCGCCGATCTCCGCGCGCGGGTCGGCGAACTGCTCGACCAGGGCGCGGCCATGGCGAGTCCGCACGGGATCGGTTCCGGCGCCATCGAGCCCGCGGCCACACAGGTCTTCACCGGCTTGCTCCGCGTGCTCTGGGAGCTGAGCGGCAGGCATCCGCTGCTGCTCGGCATCGACGACGTGGAGCACGCGGATGCCGCGTCCCTGCACTGCCTGCTTTTCCTGGCGCGCCGGCTGCGCAGCGCGCGCGTGCTGATCGTGCTCACCGAGACGCCGCGGATGCCGGCCAGGACCTCCCCGCCGCACGCCGAGTTCGGGCAGCTACCGAACGCGCACCTGCTGCGGCTCGCCCCGCTGGGCAGGCCGTCGGTCGAGGCACTCGTGGGGTCCGGTGCACCGGACCCTTACGCCGTCACCGGCGGTAATCCGGGCCTGGTGCGGGCGCTGCTGGATGATCTGGCAGGACAGGAGGAAGCCCCCGGCCGCGGCTATCGCCGTGCGGTCACCGGCTGCCTCGACCGCTGCGAGAGCGTGCTGTCCGAAGTGGCTTGTGGCCTGGCCGTGCTCGGCCCGCAGGCAGCCGCGACGACCATCGGCGGTCTGCTCGGCATGGACCCTGACGTGGTTGCCGACGCACTGGAGCTGCTGGAGGACGCCGGGCTGACCGAGGGGCAGGCGCTGCGGCACCCGGCCGTCGGACAGGCCGTCCTGGACGAGCTGCCGCCGCGTCGGCGGGAGGCCCTGCACCGGCGCGCCGCCCGGCTGCTGCAGGACCGCGGAGAACCCGCCATGCCGGTCGCCCGGCACCTGGTCGGCGCGAGTGGTTCGCCCGAAGACTGGAGTGTCGATGTCCTGGTGGAAGCCGCCGCGCACGCGCTGGTCACCGATCAGGTGGCGTTCGCGGTGGACTGCCTGAACCTGGCTTTGCGCCAGGTGCCGGACGGGCGGCGGCGGGTGAGCGTGCGGGCCAAGCTGGCGCGGGCGGAGTGGCAGCTCAACCCGTCCGCTGCCCTGCGCCACCTCGAACCGGTGCTCGACGGCATGCGGTCCGGCCTGCTCGATCCACGTGACGCGATCGCCACCGTTCGGCAACTGCTCTGGCACGGACGGGTCGATGACGCGGTCGAGGCGCTGAACTGGGTGCGGGGTGCCGACGCCGGCGGTGAGGTCGCCACGGAACTCCGGGACGCGGAGCTGTGGATGACCTCGCTCTACCCGTCGTTGGGCACTCGGCAGCATGTCTCACCGGAACCGCCGGTCGACCGGCCGGGCCCGCGGCCGTTCCGCGCCGACCCCTGGCTGCGTTCGGCCGCCGTACTGGCCGGAACCCTCTCGCGTGAAGAGCGGCAGAGCGGACCCGCCGGAGCGGAGCAGTTCCTCGGCCGGACCCAGCTCAGCCACACCACGCCGTGGTCGGAAGAGCCCGCCGTGCTCGCCCTGCTGGCCTTGGTGCACACCGATCGTGTCCCCTCGGCCGAGCGCTCGTGCGCCCGGCTGGCGGAGGAGTCGGCGGCACGGGGCGCGCCGACCTGGCAGGCGGCCTTCGCCGCCGTCGGCGCGCTGATCGCACTCCGGCAAGGAGATCTCGACACGGCCGCGGAGCGGGCACGCCTGGCCATGAAACTGATGTCGCCGAAGGCGTGGGGTGTCGGCGTCGGGTTCCCGCTCGGTTCCCTGATCCTGGCCGCCACCCTCGCCGGGCGCTACGACGAGGCGGGCAGCATGGTGACTCAGCCGGTACCGGACGCCCTGTTCCAAAGCAGGCACGGGCTGCACTACCTGCACGCGCGCGGTCAGTACTACCTCGCCACCGGCCGGTACCACGCGGCGCTCGCCGATTTCCTCGCCTGCGGCGAGCTCCAGCGAAGCTGGGGGCTGGACTTGCCGGGCTTGGTGCCGTGGCGGACCAGCGCCGCGGAGACCTGGCTTCGCCTGCAGAACCGTGACCGGGCCAAACGGCTCGTCTTCGACCAGCTCGCCAGGACCGGAGCCGGTGGTGGCAGGCCGAGGGCGCTGGCCCTGCGGGTGCTGGCGACGGCAGGGCAGGTCGACCGCAGGCCGCAGTTGCTGACCGAGGCGGTGGACATCCTGGAGGGCTGCGGGGACCGGTTCGAGCTCGCCCGCGCGCTGACCGACCTCGGCCGGGTCTACCACGCCCTCGGCGAACGACGGCGGGCCAGGATGACGGTCCGGCGGGCGTGGCACCTGGCCAAGGCCTGCGGGGCGGGCCCGCTCTGCCGGGAACTGCTCCCCGAACTCGGTGCCACCGATCTCACGGTGCCGTCCTCGGCGAACTCCGAGGGCATCGGTTCGCTCACCGGGGCCGAGCGCCGGGTCGCTTCGCTGGCGGTGGCCGGCTACACCAACCGTGAGATCGCCGCCAAGCTCTTCATCACGTCCAGCACCGTCGAGCAGCACCTCACCAGGGTTTTTCGCAAGCTGCACGTCAAGTACCGGCGGGACCTGCCAACGGACCTGCACGCCGACCTCGCCACCTCGGCCTGAGAGGCGAATCCCGATGACCGATGACGAGAAGCTCGTCGACTACCTCAAGTGGGTCACCGCCGACCTGCACGAGACGCGCCGCAGGCTGACCGAGCTGGAGTCGGACCGGCGCGAGCCGATCGCGATCGTCGGCATGGGCTGCCGGTTCCCCGGCGGCGTCCACGGCCCGGATGAGCTGTGGGAGCTGGTCGCGGACGAGGTCGACGCGATCACCGGCTTTCCCACCGACCGGGGCTGGGACCTGGCCGGGCTCTACGACCCCGATCCGGCGCGGGTCGGCAAGTGCTACGTGCGCGAGGGCGGATTCCTGCACGACGTCGCCGACTTCGACGCCGGGTTCTTCGGGATCAGTCCGCGCGAGGCGGTCACCATCGATCCGCAGCAACGGCTGCTGCTGGAGATCTCCTGGGAGGTCTTCGAGCGGGCGGGCATCGACCCGGCCTCGTTGCGCGGCAGCGACACCGGGGTCTTCGCCGGTGTCGTGTACCAGAACTACGGCACCAGGAACCGCGTCGCGGACGAGTTCGAAGGCTATTTGGCGGTGGGCAGTTCGGGCAGTGTCGCTTCGGGGCGGGTGGCCTACAACTTCGGGCTCGAAGGCCCGGCGGTCACCATCGACACGGCCTGTTCGTCCTCGCTGGTGGCCATGCACCTCGCCGTGCAGTCGCTGCGGCAGGGCGAGTGTTCGCTGGCGCTGGCCGGCGGGGTGACGGTGATGCCGCTGTCCGGGGTCTTCGTGGAGTTCTCGCGGCAGCGGGGGCTGGCGCCGGACGGCCGGTGCAAGTCGTTCGCGGCGGCGGCGGACGGTACGTCGTGGTCGGAAGGCGCCGGGCTCGTGCTACTGGAACGGCTCTCCGACGCGAAGCGCAACGGACACCCGGTGCTGGCCGTGGTGTGCGGCTCCGCGGTGAATCAGGACGGCGCGTCGAACGGGCTGACCGCGCCGAACGGTCCTTCGCAGCAGCGCGTCATCCGGCAGGCGCTCGCCGACGCCCGTCTGTCTACTGTGGACGTTGATGTGGTGGAGGCGCACGGGACCGGTACCCGGCTGGGGGATCCGATCGAGGCGCAGGCGCTGTTGGCGACCTACGGGCAGGGCCGTCCGGCCGATCGTCCCTTGTGGCTCGGTTCGCTGAAGTCGAACATCGGGCACACCCAGGGCGCGGCCGGGGTGGCCGGGGTGATCAAGATGGTGCAGGCGATGCGGCACGGTGCGCTGCCGAAGACCTTGCACGTGGACGAGCCGATCTCCGATGTGGACTGGACGACGGGCGCCGTGGAACTGCTCACCGGGCGAGTCCACTGGCCGCGGGGGGAGCGGCCGCGACGGGCGGCGGTGTCCGCGTTCGGCATGAGCGGTACCAACGCCCACCTCGTGCTCGGTGAAGCGCCGGTGGCGCCCGGCGCCCCGGCCGGGCCTCGGCCCGAACTAAGGGCGTTGCCGGTACTGGTCTCCGCGCACAGCGAGGCAGCACTCCGGGGCCAGGCCGCGCGGTTGGCGGACTTCGCCGCGGCCGCACCGGATTCCGGGCTCGCCGACCTCGGCTGGTCCCTGCTTTCCGGCAGGGCGACGCTCGACCACCGCGCGGTGGTGGTCGCGTCCGGCCGTACCCGGTTGCTGTCCGGGTTGCGGTCGGTGGCTTCTGGTGGGCCGGTGTCGGGTGTGGTGTCTGGTGTGTCTGATGTGGATGGTCGGGTGGTGTTCGTGTTTCCTGGGCAGGGTGCGCAGTGGGTGGGGATGGGTGCGCGGTTGCTGGATGAGGCCGGGGTGTTCGCGGAGTGGATGGAGCGGTGTGCTTCGGCGTTGGGGTCTGTTGCGGGTTTTTCGGTGTTGGATGTGGTGCGGGGTGGTGCGGGTGGGTTGCTGGATCGGGTGGATGTGGTGCAGCCGGTGTCGTTCGCGGTGATGGTGTCGTTGGCGGGGTTGTGGCGGTCTTTCGGGGTGGTGCCGGATGCGGTGGTGGGGCATTCGCAGGGTGAGATCGCGGCGGCGTGTGTCGCGGGGGCGTTGTCGTTGCAGGACGCGGCTCGGGTGGTCGCGTTGCGCAGCAAGGCGATCGCGCGCCGGCTGGTGGGTACCGGGGGCATGATGTCGGTGTCGGTTACCGCCGAGGCGGTACCGCCGCTGCTGGACGGCAGCGGGTTGTCGGTGGCCGCCGTGAACGGTCCGGACGCGGTGGTGGTGTCCGGGCCCTCCGCCGCACTCGCCGCGTTGGCGGCACGATGTGCGGACGACGGCATCAGGACCAGGACGATCCCGGTGGACTACGCCTCGCACTCGGCGGCGGTCGAGAACATTCGAGATGAGCTGCTGAAGGACCTCTCCGCGGTCCGTCCGGTCGACGGGGAGACACCGCTCTACTCCACCGTGACCGGGCGCCTGCAGGACACCCGCGAGCTGGACGCCGAGTACTGGTACCGGAACCTGCGCGAGCCGGTCCGCTTCGAGCAGACCACCGGGCTGCTGCTGGCCGAGGGGTACCGGGCCTTCGTGGAGGTGAGCCCGCACCCGGTGCTGACCACCAGTGTGCAGGAGTCCGCCGGACCGGACGCGGTGGTCACCGGCACCCTGCGGCGCGACGACGGCGGGCTGGACCGGTTCCTGCTCTCCGCCGCGGAGTTGCACACCCGCGGGGTTCCGGTGGACTGGAGCCCGGCGTACCGCGACAGCGGCGCGGTACGCGTCGCGTTGCCCACTTACGCGTTCCAGCGCGAGCGTTACTGGCTGGAGGAAGCGGACTCGCCCGGTGCCGCTTCGGGTGGTGAGATCGACCGTGAATTCTGGCGGGCCGCCGGGCGGGCCGATCTCGATGAGCTGTCCGGCACCCTTGAGCTGACCGGCGAGGACCAGCGTTCCGCACTGGCCGCCGTGTTGCCCGCGCTTTCGGCATGGCACGAACGACGCCAGCGTCAGTCTACAGTGGACTCTTGGTGCTACCGGGTGCGCTGGAAATCCGTCCCCGACGTCCGAGAGCCCAGGCTGTCCGGCACGTGGCTGTTCGTCGCACCGGCCGGTCACGAGGGCCTGGACGCGATCCGGGCCGCGATGACCGGTGCCGGTGCGGTGGTCCAGGACCTGGTCGTGCCCGCCGGGGAGACGACCAGGGCCGCGCTCGCCGAGCGGATTCGAGCGGCGGGGGAATGCGGCGGCGTCGTTTCGCTGCTGGCCTTCGACCGAACACCGCATCCGGGGCACCCGGCCCTCACCGGTGGCCAGGCCGGGCTGCTGGCACTGGTGCAGGCACTGGGGGACTGCGCGGTGAACGCGCCGCTGTGGTGCCTCACCCGCGGCGCGGTCTCGGTGTCCAGGCATGAGGACGTGGTCGATCCGGTCCAGGCTTCGTTGTGGGGGCTCGGGCGGGTCGCCGCGCTGGAACATCCCGGCCGGTGGGGCGGCTTGGCCGATCTGCCCGAGTTCTCCGCTCCGGACACCCTGCGACGCCTGGTTTCGGTACTGGCGGGGCAGTCCGGGGAGGACCAGGTGGCGATCCGGACCGCCGGGGTATTCGCCCGCAGGCTCGTGCATGCGCCGCCGTCGGCGGGTGTGAGCCGCTCGTGGATCCCGCGTGGCACGGTGCTGGTGACCGGCGGCACCGGCGGGGTGGCCGCGCACCTGGCCAGGTGGCTGGCGGCCAACGGCGCCGGGCACCTGGTGCTGACCAGCAGGCGCGGGCCCGCCGCCGACGGGATCACCGAGCTGGTGGCGGAACTGACCGGACTCGGGGCCGAGGTGACGGTGGCCGCCTGCGACCTGGCCGACCGCGACGCGGTGGCCGGACTGCTCGACGGGATTCCGCCGGAGCGCCCCCTGACCGCCGTGGTGCACGCGGCGGGAGTGACGGCGCTGGCCGCGATCGAGGACACCACCGCGGCCGAGTTCGCGACCGTACTGGGTGGCAAGGCGGACGGCGCCGCGCATCTCGACGAACTGCTCGGGGACCGGCCGTTGGACGCCTTCGTGCTGTTCTCCTCGAACGCGGCCGCCTGGGGCAGCGGTGGCCAGGGCGCGTACGCCGCGGCGAACGCGTTCCTGGACGGCCTTGCCGAGCGGCGCCACGCGCTGGGCCGCGCGGCCACCTCGATCGCCTGGGGCGCTTGGGATGGCGGTGGCATGTCCACGTTCTCCCCGGAGATCCAGGCGCAGCTCGCGCAGTCCGGGCTGGCGCTGATGCCACCCGAACTGGCGGTCTCCGCGCTGGCACGGGCCGCGGGGAGCGCCGAGCCGTCGGTGATCGTCACGGACATGCGCTGGGAGACCTTCGGGCCGCGCTTCACCGCGCTCCGCCCGAGCCCGTTGTTCGACGATCTGCCCGAGCTGCGCCGGGTGCCGGAGGACACCGGCGGGGAAGGGCACACCGGGGCGCGGGATGCGGATCTCGTGCAGCGCCTGGCCGCGCTTCCGGAGGCCGAACGGGCGCGGCTGCTGGTCGAGCTCGTCCGGGCCGAGGCCGCCGTGGTGCTGGGGCATTCGGACGCGGGCACCGTGGCGGCCGATCAGGCCTTCAAGGAAATCGGATTCGACTCGCTGACCGCGGTCGAGCTGCGCAACCGGATCACCGGGGCAACCGGGGTACGGCTCGCCCCGACGGTCGTTTTCGACCACCCCACCCCGCGGGCGGTGGCCGAGCACCTGCTGGCCGAACTGGGCGCGCTGGACGCCACACCCGCTCTGCTCGCCGGGCTGGACAGCCTGGCGGCGGCGTTGCCGGTGGCCGCCGGGGACGAGGACCTGCGCACCAGGGTGTCCGCCCGCCTGCGGGAGCTGACCGGCCGGTGGGAGTCCCTGACCGCCACTGCTGCCGCCGACGACGAACTGGATCTGGAGCACGCGAGCGACGACGAGATCTTCCGGCTCGTGGACAGCCAGTTCGGTGCCGCCGAGCACTGATCGAGCAGCACCGACCGACCAGTCCGCACGTCCGCGAGGAGCCGAGCCGCCATGCCGAACGACGAGAAGCTGCGTGAGTACCTCAAACGTGTGCTCGCGGAGGGCCAGCGCACCCGGAAACGCCTGCGCGATCTCGAAGACGCCCGGCGGGAGCCGATCGCGATCGTGGCCATGGGCTGCCGCCTCCCGGGCGGGGTGAGCTCGCCCGACGAACTGTGGGAGCTGGTTTCCGGTGAGGTGGACGCCATCTCGGCGTTCCCCGCGGACCGCGGGTGGGATCTGGACAACCTGTTCGACGCGGACCCGGACCGCGCGGGCAGGTCCTACGTGCGCGAGGGCGGTTTTCTGCACGATATGGCGGATTTCGACGCGGGGTTCTTCGGGATCAGCCCGCGGGAGGCGCTGGCGATGGATCCCCAGCAGCGGGTGCTCCTGGAAGTGGCCTGGGAGACGTTCGAACGGGCAGGCATCGACCCGACCTCGCTCAAGGGCACCGGCACCGGGGTCTTCACCGGCATGGTCTACTACGATTTCGCGACCCGGCTGCACCCGGTGCCCGACGAGATCGAGGGCTACCTCGGCACGGGTATCGCGGCCAGTGTGGTGTCCGGCAGGGTGGCCTACACGCTCGGGCTGGAGGGCCCCGCGGTCACGATCGACACGGGCTGCTCCTCGTCATTGGTGACGATGCACCTGGCGGCGCAGTCCCTGCGGCAGGGTGAATGCTCGCTGGCGCTGGCCGGTGGAGTGACCGTGATGTCGCTGCCGGGCGCCTTTCCCGAGTTCTCGCGGCAGCGGGGGCTGGCGCCGGACGGCCGGTGCAAGTCGTTCGCGGCGGCGGCGGACGGGACGGCCTGGTCCGAGGGAGCGGGTCTGGTACTGCTGGAACGGCTTTCCGACGCGAAGCGCAACGGGCACCGGGTGCTGGCCGTGATCCGGGGCTCCGCGGTGAATCAGGACGGCGCGTCGAACGGGCTGACCGCGCCGAACGGTCCTTCGCAGCAGCGGGTCATCCGCCAGGCGCTGTCGAGTGCGGGTCTGTCTCCTCTGGACGTTGACGCGGTGGAGGCGCACGGGACCGGTACCCGGCTGGGCGATCCGATCGAGGCGCAGGCGTTGCTGGCCGCTTACGGGCAGGGCCGTCCGGCGGATCGCCCGCTGTGGCTCGGTTCGCTGAAGTCGAACGTGGGCCACACCCAGGGCGCGGCCGGGGTGGCCGGGGTGATCAAGATGGTGCAGGCGATGCGGCACGGTGTGTTGCCGAAGACCCTGCACGTGGACGCGCCGACGTCCCAGGTCGACTGGACGGCCGGTTCGGTGGAGCTGCTGACCGAGCGGCGCGACTGGCCGGTCGCGGATCGCCCGAGGCGCGCTGGGGTGTCCGCCTTCGGAGTGAGCGGCACCAACGCGCACGTCATTCTCGAACACGTGCCGGAACCCGCGTCGCCGCCACGGGTGGTGGCCACCGGACCGGTGCCGCTGCTCGTCTCGGGGCACTGCGACGCCGCGCTACGGGCGCAGGCGGCGGGTCTTGCCGAATTCGTGGCGCACTCACCCGAGGCGGGGGTGGACGAGGTCGGCCACGCGCTGCTGACCGGCAGGGCGATGCTGGGCCACCGGGCCGTCGTGCTGTCGGATGCCCTGTCCGGGTTGCGGTCGGTGGCTTCTGGCGGGCCGGTGGCGGGTGTGGTGTCTGGTGTGTCTGATGTGGATGGTCGGGTGGTGTTCGTGTTTCCTGGGCAGGGTGCGCAGTGGGTGGGGATGGGTGCGCGGTTGCTGGATGAGGCCGGGGTGTTCGCGGAGTGGATGGAGCGGTGTGCTTCGGCGTTGGGGTCTGTTGCGGGTTTTTCGGTGTTGGATGTGGTGCGGGGTGGTGCGGGTGGGTTGCTGGATCGGGTGGATGTGGTGCAGCCGGTGTCGTTCGCGGTGATGGTGTCGTTGGCGGGGTTGTGGCGGTCTTTCGGGGTGGTGCCGGATGCGGTGGTGGGGCATTCGCAGGGTGAGATCGCGGCGGCGTGTGTCGCGGGGGCGTTGTCGTTGCAGGACGCGGCTCGGGTGGTCGCGTTGCGCGGCAAGGCGATCGCGCGCCGCCTGAGGGGCGGCGGCGGGATGATGTCCGTTCCGCTGCCGGTGACGGACGTGGAGCCGTTGGCGGCCGGGGCCGGGTTGTCGGTCGCGGCGGTGAACGGGCCGTCCTCGGTCGTGGTGTCCGGTGATGCCGGCGCGCTGGACGATCTCTTCGGGAAGCTGGTCGCCGATGGCGTCCGTGCCAGGAGGATCGCGGTGGACTACGCCTCGCACTCGGTGCGGGTGGAAGCCTTGCGGGGTGAGCTGCTGACCGAACTGGCCGAGCTCCGGCCGGGTCCGGTGGAGGTGCCTTTCCTGTCCACGGTGACGGGGGAATGGCTGACGGGCAGGGAGATCGGCGCGGAGTACTGGTACCGCAACCTGCGGCACCGGGTGCGCTTCGAACCGGCGATTCGCACCCTGCTGGCCGAGGGGTACCGCGGGTTCGTGGAGGTGAGTTCCCATCCGGTGCTGACCACGGCGGTCCAGGACGCGGTCGAGGCCACCGGCGACCGGGCAGTGGTCGCCGGCAGCCTCCGGCGCGACGACGGCGGGCTCGACCGGTTCCTGTCGTCCGCGGCCGAACTGCACGTGCGTGGGGTACCGGTGGACTGGCGGCCCGCGTTCGCCCCCGGTCCCCGGCCGCCGGTCGAGTTACCCACCTATCCGTTCCAGCGGCGGCGGTTCTGGCCGGATGTCCGCGAGCGCGGGGCGGAGTCGCCGGCCGGGCTGACCGCGACCGGGCACCCGCTGCTGGGGGCGGCGTTGGGGCTGGCCGATGCCGGGGAAGTGGTGTTCACCGGCAGCGTCTCACCGCGCACGCACTCCTGGCTGGCCGATCACGCGGTGTCGGGCGCGGTGGTCTTTCCCGGTACCGGCTGGGTGGAGCTGGCGATCCGGGCCGGTGACGAGGTCGGCTGCCCGGTACTGGACGAGCTGGTCATCGAAACCCCGCTGCCGGTGCCCGGCCCGGCCGCGATCCAGCTCCAGGCGCGGGTCGGCGGTGCCGATGGCACCGGGCGCCGACCGGTGAGCCTCTACGCACGGCCTGGCGAAGACCTGGCTTGGACCAGGCACGCCACCGGCTTCCTGAGCGTCACCGCGGGCCGGGTGACCGCGGACTTCTGCCGCGAATGGCCGCCACCGGGCGCGCGGCCGGTCGATCTCGGAGACTTCTACCAGCGGCAGGAGGACGCCGGATACGAGTACGGTCCTGCCTTCCGCGGCCTGCGCCGGAGCTGGACCCGCGACGGCGAGATCTTCGCCGAGGTGAGCCTGCCCGGCGCACCCGAGCAGGCCGCCGGGTACGGCATCCACCCCGCGCTGTTCGACGCGGCACTGCACGCCGGTGCGCTCGCGGACGACGGCAGCCGGCCCGACGGCGCGGTGCTGCTGCCCTTCACCTGGAACGGTGTCGTGCTGCACGCCTCCGGTGCGGTGGCGCTGCGGGTGCGCGCGGCGTTCGACCGGCCGGGAGCCCTGTCGCTGACCATGGCCGACGAATCCGGGCAGCTGGTGGCTTCGCTGGCCGGACTGGTGTTCCGGCCGCTGCCGGTCGGCCGGCTCCGCACGGGGGAGGATCAGGCACCGCGTTCGCTGTTCGAAGTCGCCTGGACGGAGACGAACTCGCCGCCGCCGGACGACCGCACCGAGATGTCCACAGTGGACACAGCGGCAGGGGTTCGAGCGCTGGCCGGAACGGATCCCGTGCCCGGCGCACTGCTGGTGGAGGTTCCGCGCGAAGGGGACGCGTTCGGTTCGGTGTCCCGGGTACTCGGGTTGGTGCAGGCTTTTCTCGACGAGCCGGAACTGGCCTCTTCCCGGCTGGTCGTGCTGACGCGGGCCGCGATGGGGCCGGACGCGGCCGATGCGGCGGGCGCCGCGGTGTGGGGGCTGGTGCGATCGGCGCAGTCCGAGGAACCGGGCCGTTTCCTGCTGGCCGATGTCGACGATGCCGAAGAGTCACGGGCGGCGCTGCCCGCGGTCGCGGCAGGGGACGAGCCGCAGGTGGTCATCCGCGGCGGGGTGGTGTCGGTGCCCCGCCTGCACCGGGTGACCGGGGCACCGGAGACGGCGGGGGCCGAACTCGACCCCGAAGGCACCGTGCTGATCACCGGCGGTACCGGGGTGCTTGGCGGCGTCGTCGCACGGCACCTCGTCTTCGCGCACGGCGTGCGCAGGCTGATATTGCTGAGCCGGAGCGGCCCGGCCGCCGACGGCGCGGGCGAACTGGTGGCCGAGCTGACCGCGGCGGGTGCCTCGGTCGAGGTGGTGGCCTGTGCGGTGGAGGACCGGACCGCGCTCGCCGAAGTGCTGGCCGGTGTTCCGGCAGCGCACCCGCTGACCGGCGTGGTCCACCTCGCGGGCGTGCTCGACGACGGCGTGGTCCCGGCGCTCACCCCGGAACGCCTGCGAACCGTGTTCGGCCCGAAGGCGGACGGCGCGGCGCACCTGCACGAGCTGACCGGCGAGCTGGCGATGTTCGTGCTGTTCTCGTCCGCGGCAGGGGTGCTGGGCAGCCCAGGGCAGGGCAACTACGCGGCGGCGAACGCCTTCCTCGACGGTCTCGCCCGCGTGCGCCGCGCGCGCGGGCAGGTCGCGACCGCGCTGGCTTGGGGACTCTGGGCCCCGGCCAGCGGGCTCACCGGGCGGCTGACCGAGATCGACCGGAGCCGGATGACCGGGTCGGGAGTGCGGCCACTGTCCACAGAGGACGGCATGGCGCTGTTCGACACCGCGCTCCGGCTCGGCGGCCCGGCTCTCGTGCTCGCCCACCTCGACACCTCGGCCCCGCTGGCCGGGGGTGCGGTGCATCCGCTCCTGCGCGGCCTGGTGCCCTCCGCCCGCCCGGTCGCCAAGGCGGGGGACGGGTCCTTCCGGCAGCGGCTGGCGGAGCTGCCCGAGGACGAGCGGAACCAGGCACTGCTGGAGTTCGTGCGCACCGAAGCCTCCGTCGTACTGGGCTATCCGGCCGGTCAGGCGATCCCGCCCGACCTCGCCTTCAAGGAGGTCGGCTTCGACTCGCTCACCGCGGTCGAACTGCGGAACCGCCTCACCGCGGGCGCCGGTGTCCGGCTCCCGGCCACCCTGGTCTTCGACCACCCGACCCCGGCGGCACTCGCCGCGCACCTGGGCGCCGAACTGTCCGGGGACCGGCCCGCGCCGGTGGCGGCCGCCGCGCGCGCGGTCTCCGGCGAGCCGATCGCGATCGTGGCGATGGGCTGCCGGCTGCCGGGCGACGTGCGCGGTCCGGACGACCTGTGGCGGCTGGTACTGGACGGCACGGACGCGATCTCGGCGTTCCCCGGCGACCGGGGCTGGGACCTGGCGGAGCTGTTCGACGCCGATCCCGACGCGGCGGGGAAGTGCTATGCCCGCGAGGGCGGTTTCCTTTGCGACGCCACCACTTTCGACGCCGGCTTCTTCGGGATCAGCCCACGGGAGGCACTGGCGATGGACCCGCAGCAGCGGCTGCTGCTGGAGACGTCGTGGGAGGTGTTCGAGCGAGCGGGTATCGACCCGATCTCGTTGCGCGGCAGCGACACCGGGGTGTTCAGCGGTGTGATGTACCAGGACTACCTGACCCGCGCCAGGGTCACGCCCGCGGAGGTCGAAGGCTATCTCGGCACCGGCAACTCCGGCAGCGTCGTGTCGGGCCGGGTGGCTTACACCTTCGGCCTGGAAGGGCCCGCGATCACCGTGGACACGGCCTGCTCGTCGTCACTGGTGGCGATACACCTCGCGGTGCGGGCCCTGCGGCAGGGCGAGTGCTCGATGGCACTGGCCGGCGGGGTGACCGTGATGTGCACGCCCGGCCTGTTCGTCGACTTCAGCCGTCAGCGCGGCCTCGCCCCGGACGGGCGGTGCAAGGCCTTCGCCGATGCCGCGGACGGCACGGGCTTCAGCGAGGGTGCCGGGCTTGTCCTGCTGGAACGGCTTTCGGACGCGCGGCGCCGCGGGCATCGGGTGCTGGCCGTGGTGCGGGGTTCCGCGGTGAACTCCGACGGTGCGTCGAACGGGCTGACCGCGCCGAACGGCCCGTCCCAGCAACGGGTGATCCGCCAGGCGCTGGCGGACGCGGGCCTTGAACCGTCCGAAGTGGACGCGGTCGAAGCGCACGGCACCGGCACCAGGCTCGGTGACCCGATCGAGGCGCAGGCCCTGCTCGCGACGTACGGCCGGGACCGGACCGCGGACAGCCCGTTGTGGCTTGGCTCGGTGAAGTCGAACATCGGGCACACCCAAGGCGCCGCCGGGGTGATCGGCGTGCTCAAGATGGTGCAGGCGATGCGGCACGGCGTGCTGCCGAAGACCCTGCACGTCGACGCGCCGACGTCCGAAGTGGACTGGACGGGCGGTGCGGTCGAACTGCTCACCGAGCAGCGGGACTGGCCGGCGTCCCGGCGGCCGCGCCGGGCGGCGGTGTCCTCGTTCGGGGTGAGCGGAACGAACGCGCACCTCGTGCTGGAAGAGCCACCGGGAGAACCGGAGCCGCCGGAGCCGGAAACCGTGGCGGGACTCGTTCCACTGGTGCTGTCCGCGCACGGGGCGGCGGGACTGCGGGCGCACGCCGCGCGGCTCGCCGGCTTCGTTGCGCGGCAACCGGAAATCGAGCCCGCCGAGCTCGGCCGCGCGCTGGTGACCACCCGCGCGTCGCTCAGGCACCGGGTCGTGCTGCTGGCGGAAGGCCGGGACGAACTGCTGGCCGGGCTGGCCGCGGCAGGACGTGGCGAACCGGCCGGCCCGATATCGGCCGAGGGCCCGGTCGAGGGCGCGCTGGCGTTCCTGTGCACCGGGCAGGGCAGCCAGCGGGCGGGCATGGGCCGTCAGCTCTACGAACGGTTCCCGGCCTTCCGGGACTCCTTCGACCAGGCTTGCGAGCGGCTCGACCTGGCACTGGCCGGGCACGTGCGCCACACGGTCCGCGAGGTGGTTTTCGCCGAGCCCGGTACGGCCGGGTCCGCGCTGCTGGCCGAGACGGTGTACGCGCAGGCAGGTCTGTTCGCGCTGGAGACCGCGCTGTTCGAGCTGTTCGGCGAGCACGGCGTGCGGCCCGGTTTCGTCGCCGGGCACTCGATCGGCGAGCTCGTCGCGGCTCACGTGGCGGGGGTCCTTTCGCTGGCGGACGCGAGCGCGCTGGTGGCGGCCCGCGGCAGGTTGATGCAGGGGCTGCCCTCCGGCGGGGTGATGGTGGCGGTGCAGGCCGCCGAGGACGAGGTACTCGCGGCACTCGCCGGGCGGGAGGACGAGCTGTCGGTGGCCGCGGTGAACGGCCCGGCTTCGGTGGTGCTCTCCGGTGCGGAGCACGCGGTGCGCGAGATCGCCGGGGAGTTCGGCGCACGAGGGCGCAAGACCAAGCGGCTGACCGCGGACCGGGCCTTCCACTCGCCGTTGATCGACGGCATGGCCGACGAGTTCCGGGCCGTCGCCGAAACCCTGACCTACCGGCCACCGCGGATCCCGGTGGTCTCGACGGTGACCGGCGAACCGATCCCGGCCGAGCGGCTGTGCACGCCGGGTTACTGGACCGAGCAGGTCCGCCGCACGGTGCGGTTCGAGGACGCGGTGCACGCCCTGCGCGAGCAGGGGGTGACGACCTTCGCGGAGCTGGGACCGGACGGGGTGCTCACCGCGATGGTCGGCGAGCTGCCCGGCCCGCCCTGCTGCGTGCCAGCCCTGCGGGCCGGGCGCGACGAGGTCCCGGCGATGCTGACGGCACTGGCCGAACTGCACGTCCGCGGGGTGGCGGTGGACTGGCGGCCGCTGTTCCCCGGCACCGGGCGGCGGGTGGACCTGCCGACCTATCCGTTCCAGCGGGAACGCTACTGGCTCGAGACAGTGGACCCGCTGGGCGATGTGACCTCGGCCGGGCTCACCGCGACCGGGCACCCGTTGCTCGGCGCCGCGGTGCGGCTGCCGGACACGGACGGGATCGTGCTGAGCGGCCGCTGGTCGCCTTCGGTGCAGTCCGCCTCGGCCGGTCACGGATTGGTGGGCGACAAGGTGTTCCCGGCAGCCGCGGTACTGGAACTGATCATCCGCGCCGGCGACGAAGCGGGCTGTGCGGCCGTCGCGGAACTGGACATGACGGCCCCGCTCGTACTCCCGGGGGATCGTGCTCTGCAGGTCAGGGTCACGGTGTCCGGGCCAGACCCCGACGGCTGCCGCGAAGTCGTGGTGCATTCCGGTGCCGGGGCCGAGGGCTGGACCCGCCACGCCAAGGGCCGGTTGACGGCCGTGGTCCCGGAACCGCGGTACCGGCAAGAGGAATGGCCACCACCGGGCGCGGCCGGGACGGAGGCCGAAGGCTGGTACGCCGAACTCGCGGCGGCTGGTCTGGACCACTCGCCCGGACAACGGGGAGTCCGGCACCTGTGGCGACGTGGCGAGGAGCTCTTCGGCGAAATCGCGTTGCCCGATGACCGGGTGGCCGAGGCCGCCGGTTACGGCCTGCACCCCTTGCTGCTCGGCGCCCTGTCCGCGTTCGCGCCTGCCGTGCTGGCGACGCGAATCGACCGGCCGCTGGTGCTCACCCGCTGCACGGGCGTGACGCTGCACGCCTCGGGCGCGGTCGCGCTGCGCGTCCGGGGCACCCGCATCGGACCGGGCGCGGTGTCCCTCCAAGTCGCGGACCCGATGGGCAAGCCGGTGCTGTCCATCGGGTCCGCGGAACTCGAACCCGGTTCTCGCGGACGGCCCGCCGGGACGGTGCCCGGTCTGTTCGAACTGGACTGGCGGGAGGTCCCGGTGCCTCGGGCGCCCGCGTCGCAGGAGTGGACGGTGCTGGGCGGGCGCCTACCGGAGCTGCCCGGCGTGCTGGTGCACCCCGGCGGTGATGCGGCCGGCGCCACCTCCTCGATCGTGCTGGCCGATACCGGGGACGCGGCGCCGTTGCCCGGGATTCTCGCGCTGGTACAGGATTTCCTCGCCGATCCGCGCCTGGAGTCCGCGCGGCTGCTCGTTCTGACGCACGGCGCGGCGGGGCCGGGCGCCGATGACCCCGCCGGTGCCGCGGTGTGGGGGCTGGTCCGGTCCGCCCAGTCGGAGGAGCCGGGGCGGATCCTGCTGGCCGATGTGGACGGTGCGGCGGAGTCGCTGGCCGCGCTGGCGGCCGTGGCGGCCTGGACCGAGCCGCAGGTCGCGATCCGAGGCGGACGGGTCACCGTGCCGCGGCTGCGCCAGGCGGTGCCCGCTCGCGTCGAAGCCACGACCGGCGTTCTCGACCCGGAGGGCACGGTGCTGGTCACCGGCGGCACGGGCGCGCTCGGCCGCGTGGTGGCGCGGCACCTGGCCACCGCGCACCGGGTGCGGCACCTCCTGCTGGTGAGCAGGCGCGGCCAGGCGGCGGCGACCGGCCTCGTCGCAGAACTGGCCGGGCTGGGTGCGTCGGCCGAGGTGGTTGCCGCCGACGTGGGCGACCGGGAGGACCTCGCCCGGGTGCTCGCGCGCATCCCCGGTGACCATCCGCTGACCGGGGTGGTGCACACCGCCGGGGTACTGGATGACGGGGTGTTCCCCGCGTTGACCCCCGCCCGCCTGGACACGGTTTTCGCGCCGAAGGCGGGCGGGGCGGTCAACCTGGACGAGCTGACCCGCGAGCTGAACCCCGCCCTGTTCGTGCTGTACTCCTCCGCCGCCGGAATCCTCGGCTCGCCGGGGCAGGGCAATTACGCGGCGGCCAACGCCTTTCTGGACGGGTTGGCGCGCCGCAGGCGGAATGCCGGGCTGCCCGCGGTGTCGCTCGCGTGGGGCCCGTGGACCGACGGCATGACGGCGGGCGGTGACGGGCGGCAGCGGCCCGGCCTGCGGGCGATCACACCGGACGAGGGCATGGCGCTGTTCGATGCCGCGCTGCGCACCGGCAATCCGGTTCTGGTGCCCGTGCCGCTCGACGGCACCGCGCACGTGACCGAGGGCGCCGGGGTTCCACCGGTGCTGCGCGACGTGGTCCGGCAGGCCCGTCCGGCCGCGAGCACGGGTACCGCGGCGCGGCCGCTGCCCGAACGGCTGGCGGCGCTTCCCGCCACGGCACGGGAGGACCTGGTGCTGGACCTCGTGCGGGCCGCCACGGCCGCGGTGCTGGGACATCCCGGCTCGGACCGGGTCGATCCGGACGAGGCGTTCTGGGACATCGGGTTCAGCTCGCTGACCGCGGTCGAGTTCCGCAACCGGCTGACCGAGGTCACCGGCGTGCGCCTGACCGCCGCGGTGGTCTACGACCAGCCGACCCCGCGCGTGCTCGCCGCGCACCTGCTGGCCGAGCTGTGCCCGGTGGTGGCGCCGGAACCCGGTTTCGTGCTGGCGGAACTCGACCGGCTGGCCGCGTCGATGTCCACAGTGGACATGGATGAGGACGCGAGGGTGCGCATCGCCGCCCGGTTGAAGACCATGACCGCCGATTTCGCCTGAGCCTCGGGGAAAGGGGCATCGGATGTTCGACACCGCCGTGTACCTGCGACGTCTCGGCTGCGCGGGCCCGCCGGCGCCCGGCCTGGACACCCTCGTCCGGCTGCACCGCAACCACCTGCTGCGGATCCCCTACGACAACAGCAGATTCCCCGAGCACGGGGGAGCGCTGCCGGACAACCTGGCGGACCTCGACCAGGACGCGACGTTCGACAAGATCGTGGTCAGGGGGATCGGCGGGATCTGCTTCGAGCTCAGCCTGCTGTTCCAGCGCCTGCTGGACGAGCTGGGTTTCGAGACGATGGCCGTGTCGGCCGGAGTGTGCCAGGACCGGGGCCAGTTCAGCCCGGAACTGTCGCACAAGTTCGTGGTGGTTCGCCTCGACGGCCGCCACTGGCTGGCCGACGTCGGCTTCTCCGGGCCGTCCTATCTCGAACCGCTGTGCCTGTCACCGGAGGAACAGCCCCAGTACGGCTGTGTGTTCAAAGTGGACAGTCAGGACGGGCGGCACACCGTGCTGCGCCGGAGCCGGACGACCGGCTGGCGGCCGGTCTACCGATTCGCGCTGGTGGCGAGGAAACCGGCCGAGTGGGACGGTTTCACCGAGGCGTTCGAGCAGTACCTCGACGAATCCGTGCTGGCCAGCACCACCATGCTCTGCCGTGCCGTCGGCAACGGTCATCACATGCTGGTCGGCAAACGCTACCTGGTCGTCGAGGACGGCCACGAGAAGCTCAGCGCGCTGACCGACCCGGCCGAGTACGAACGGGTCGCGCGCCACATCCGGCGACCGCCGGACGGGGAGTAGCCGCGCTCAGGGCAGCCGCGCTTGGAAGAGGATTCTCCCGTGCGCACCGCGCTCGCCTCGGAACAGGGCCGGCGCGGGCCGCCCGTAGCCCGCGGCCTGGTCGACCACGTCGTAGCCGGTCACGCTCCAGCCGGACCGGGCCAGCCAGCGGTCCGCGGGTTCGGTGGGCCCGCCCTTGACCATCTCCGCCAGGGAAACCCCGGTCCCGTCCAGGAACCGCTGCAGGCGAGGGGCGGACACCGACCCGTCGTGGGTGTGGTCGAGGGCGAACCAGCTCGACGGCGCGGAGAGCTCCGCGATCGAGGCCAGCAGCCCGTCGCAGCCCGCGGCGTCCAGGAACCCCAGCGTGCCTTCGGCGAGCCACGCCGTCGGTACCCGCCGGTCGAAGCCGGCGTCGAGCAGGGCGCCCGGCCAGTCGTCGCGAAGATCGGC
This sequence comes from Amycolatopsis minnesotensis, assembly GCF_039529815.1. Classification (NCBI taxonomy): domain Bacteria; kingdom Bacillati; phylum Actinomycetota; class Actinomycetes; order Pseudonocardiales; family Pseudonocardiaceae; genus Amycolatopsis; species Amycolatopsis minnesotensis. The sequence goes on from NZ_BAAANN010000011.1 coordinate 155,024, forward strand.
CGGTACCACGGTGCGAAGGCAACCGGGCTCGGCCCGCTGCTCGGTGAGCACCCGCTCCTTGAACGACAGGATGCCGGGCAGATCCACTTCGAACACCGTGGTGCCCGGCGGCCACGCCAGCCGGAACGCGCGGCTGTCCAGGCCGGCCGCCAGCAGGACCACCTGACGGCAGCCCGTCGCGCAGACCCGGTGGAAGTACTCGTCGAAGAACCTGGTCTTGATCGCGATGACGTCTCCGATCATCGCCAGTAGCCCCCCGTCCGGTGCGCCTTCCGGCGAGCCGAGCAGCGGGATGTCCGGGCCTGCCGCGTCCAGGAAGGCCCTGGCCAGCGGGTCGGCGCAGATCCGGTCCGGCCGCTCGGTCTCGGCCGCCCGCGCGGCGGCGTTGCCCATCGCGGTCCAGCTCTCGTCGGGCATCGTCACCGGCTTGGCTCGCTCGAGCGTCATGCGGTCCCGCTTTCTCCGGAGCTCGGTTCGAGATGGGTGCCCAGCCAGGACGACAGCCGCTCGGGGGCGGGCCGCCCGCGCCAGGCGAGATGGGCGTCGGGGCGGATCAGCAGCACGTCCGCCGTCCGCCCTCGGGCCGGGGTCAGCGCGACCACGCCCGTCGTGCCCAGCCAGGCGGCCGCCGCGTCGAAGCTCGCCTCGTTCCCGGGCCCGGCGAGCACCCCCCACCGGCCGTCGAGCGCCTGGTGCAGCCGGACGGGGGCACCGCCGTCGAGGCGGCAGTGGATGTCCGGCACCCGGTCGCCCTGCCGTGGCCCGGCGGCGAACCGGCCGCGCCCGGCCAGCGGCCCGTCCCGGTAGTGCACACCGAGCTGGGAAGCGTTGCGCCAGATGAACTCCTGGGCTTTGCGGCTGTTCAGCAGCGGCATCACCAGCCGGTCGCGCAGCACGGCGGTCGCCCGGCTCTCGGCGAGCACGAGCCGGGTGGTCAGCCCGGTCCCGGCGAGCACGCCCTGTGCCACCGGGCGGCGTTCCGCCTGGTAGCTGTCCAGCAGCCGGTCGCCGGCGCGGCCGTTGGCGACGAGCGCGAGCTTCCAGGCCAGGTTCTCCGCGTCGCCGAGCCCGGTGTTCATCCCCTGCCCGCCGAAGGGGTGGTGGATGGCCACCGCGTCGCCTGCCAGCACCACCCGTCCCGACCGGTAGCTGTCCGCCAGCCTGCGGTGGATGCGGAAGGTGGACAACCAGTCCACCCGCTCGATGGCCTGCGCGGAGTAGGGCGTGCACGCGGCGAGCTGCCGTTTGATCAGCGTGAGCACGTCGTCTTCGGTCAACCGCCCCTCGGTGCCCGTCGGCGCCGGTCCCATCAGGCGCCATCGGCCGGTACCGGGCAACGGGCACACGCTGACCATTTCGCCGCCGCGGGACCAGCTCGACATGATCTGCCGGTCCAGCGCCCAGTTCGTGCGGACGTCGGCGATCAGGAAGTGCTCGGCGACCGGGACCCCGGGAAAGCCGATGCCGGAAAGCTTCCTGACCCGGCTGTGCGCGCCGTCGCAGCCCGCCAGCCAGTCCGCGCGCACCGGTTCGGTCCCGTCCTCGCCGCACAGGGTCGCGGTGACCCCGGTGCCGTCCTGGACGCAGTCCACCAGTTCCCGGCCCCAGTCCAGTACGCCGCCGAGCTCGGCCAGCCTGGCACGGAGCGCGCTCTCGACTTCCACCTGGGAAACGAGCAGGGGAGAACGGCCGACCGAGTCGCCGAGCCGGTCGATCGGCATGGTCGAGACCAGCCGTCCCGCCACGTGCATGCGGACCTCGCGCAGCGGGATCACCTGCTGCGGCAGGTCGCCCAGCGCGCCGAGCCGCAGCAGGACCTCGACACCGCGGGGCTGCACGCCGAGCGCGCGCGAGGTGGTGATCGGCCCGCCGGCCTGATCGACCACCCGCACCGAGACCCCCCGGTTCCGCAGCCCGCACGCCAGCGCGAGCCCGGTCGGCCCGGCGCCGACGACCAGTACCGTCGGATGCGCGGCCTCCCTTCGGTTCATGCCTGCCGGCCCGCCGTGGTCGCGGCTGCCCGGTACCCCGGCTCGTCCGGTTCGGGGTAGACGGGACAGCCGAACACCGGCTCGAAGGGGGCGAAGGTGTCCCAGTCCCGGTTCGCCCGCAGGGCCTCCGCGATCGGGTTGCGGGCGCTCCAGAAGTCGCCGCCGAGCAACCGCACCAGGTACATCTCCAGGTCCTCGCGCGGGGTGACCGCGCTCGCGTCGGCCACCGCGCTGACCAGTTCGCTTTCGTAGAAGGAGAAGATCAGCCGGACGTAGGTGTCGTAGCCGGTCTTGAAGAAGTTCGCGTACTCGGTCATGAGCCTGGCCTCGGCGGCGGGTTCGGCCAGCACTCGCCCGATCGTGGCGGCCGCCCTGGCGCCGGTGACCATGGCGACCAGGACGCCGCCCGAGAACATCGGATCGCCGAAGCAGCCGGCGTCGCCGACCATCAGCCAGCCGGGCCCGGTCACCTGATCGGTGTGGTAGCAGTAGTCGGTCTCCACCCGGAACGGCGTGCACGGCCGGGTGCCGGTCAGCCGCCGGGTGATCCGGGGAATCCGGGTCGAATGCTCCTCGAAGGCCTGTGCGGCGTCCCTGCCCCGCAGCACCGAGCGCGGCATCACGGTGCCGACGCTGATCTTGTCCTCGGACAGCGGGATCGCCCACACCCAGCCGTCCGGATGGCTGCCCACCTGGATATCGCCTTCGTGGCCGGGGTTGTGCCGCTCGTCGAGCCCGTCGTAGTGGCGGAACACCGCGACCATGCGCAGTTTCTCGATCATCTTGCGCAGCCCGAACCGGTTCGCGATCTTCCCCGCCCGCCCGCTGGCGTCCACCACGAACCTGGCGTGCGCCTGGTGTTCGCGGCCGTCGTGGGTGTAGCGCACCCCGGTGATCCGGTCGCCGGTCAGCAGCAGTTCGGTCACCGGAGCCTCGGTCCGCACCTTCGCGCCCGCCGCCCTGGCCTGGTCCAGCACCACCTGGTCGAAGTGGGCGCGCTCCACCTGGAAGGTTTCGCGATGCCTGCCGTCGCCCTGCTTGGCGAAGTCGGCCCGGAAGACGCCGGAGCCGAAGAACTTCGTCCCGGTGGGGTCGATGAACTCGCCACCGCGTTTGATCACGTACCCCTGCGCCTTGATCGCTTCCAGCAGCCCGAGCCGGTCCAGCAGGCCCGCCATGTACGGCAGCATCGACTCGCCGATGTGGAACCGGGGAAACGCCTGCCGTTCGAGCACCAGTACGGAATGGCCCTCCTTCGCCAGCGCGGCCGCGCAGATCGCGCCGGCCGGCCCGCCGCCGATGACGATCACGTCGAGTGCCTTGTCCGCCATGGTCACCTCTCCGCTGACGGTTGACGCACCGGGCCCGGAATCGGGAACGCCGGTGGCTCGGCCGGGGAAGCCGTGCGGTACCGCTTCGCGACCCGTCCCCGGCCGCGGTTCGTCGGACCTTAGGCAGCGCGCGGCCGGGGGGACAACGCGTTCGTTCCAGTTCCGTGCCACGGCGGGGTAACCGGTTCCGCCATCGCCGGGCCCCGCGGTGCGGGACCGGGACGCGGGTTGCCGCCGTGTGGGCGGCGGGTGGAGCGGTGGCACTGCGCGGTCGTGGTGCCGCTGCCTAGTTTCGATCCGTGGCTGGCGGACGAGGGGACGAGGTTCGGTGACAGACGATCGGTGGGGTGCCGGGCTCACGGTGCTGGGCGCGGGGGTGATGGGCAGCGGGATCGCGGCACTGGCCCTCGGCCACGGGGTGCCGGTGCTCCTGGTCGACCCGGACGAGGAACGCCTGGCGCGGGCCCGTGCCGACATCCGGCACCAGCTCCGGCTGGCCGCGCTGCTGGGCGCGGGGCAGGCGGCCGAGGGTGCGCTCCGGGTCGCCGCTTCCCCGGGCGCGGCGACGGACAGCGCCTTCGTGATCGAGGCGATCACCGAGAACGCCGAACTCAAGGCGAAGGCGCTGGCCGGGCTTTCCGCGATCGTGCGGCCGGGCACGCCGTTCGTGTCGAACACCTCGTCCATCCCGATCGACGAGCTGGCGGACTCGATGTCGCGGCCCCAGGACCTGGCCGGCACCCATTTCATGAACCCGCCCAGCCTGATCGGCACGGTCGAGGTGATCCGCGGTCCGCGCACCGCGGACGAGACGATGGCCGCGGTGACCGGGGTACTGCACGGCCTCGGCCGGAAAGCGGTGGTGGTCCGGGACGCGCCCGGCTTCGTGACCAGCCGCATCCTGCACCCGATGATCAACGACGCGGCCAGGGTCGTGCAGGCGGGCACGGCGACCGCGGACGCGGTCGACGCACTGCTGCGGGACTGCCTCGGCCACCGGACCGGGCCGTTGCGCACCGCCGACCTGATCGGCATCGACAACCTCGTCGACTCGCTCCGGGTCCTGCACGAGCGGACCGGGGACGAGGGCTGCCGCCCGTGCGAGCTGTTGCTCGCCAAGGTCCGTGCCGGTCATCTCGGCCGGAAGAGCGGCCGCGGCTTCTACCAGTACGAGGAGGCGGCGCGATGACCGCGGAGACCGGCAGGGCGGCCGAGAGCACCGACGATGTCGAGCAGGCGGTGCAGCGCTTCCTGGCGGCGCGGACCAGGACCACCTGGGAGCCGGACCGGGACCTCTTCACCGGCGGCGGGCTGTCTTCGCTGTTCGCGATGGAACTGGTGGTGCATCTCGAGCAGACCTTCGGTGTGGTGATCGCCGGGACCGATCTCAGGCTGGACAACTTCCGCACGGTGCACGCGATGACCGCGCTCGTGCGGCGGCTGCGAGCGGGTGGCGGTGGTGACTGAACGCCCGGAAGGCCCGATCGCGCTGGTCGGTGAGCTGGTCGCGGACCGGGCGGGTGGCTGGGACCTGGCCGGCGTGCTGCCGGTGGAGCTGCTCCGCGAGCTCGGTGCCGGCGGGGTGCTCTGCGCGGAGGTCGAGGCCGCCTACGGCGGACTCGGCCTGACCAGCAGGCTCAACGGCGAACTCACCGCCTGCACCGGCACCCTGTGCGGCTCGGTCCGCAGCGTGATGACCTCACAGGGGATGGCCGCGTGGGCGGTGCGCCGCCTCGGTGACCGGGCCCAGCGGGAGGACTACCTGCCCCGCCTGACAGGCGGCGCGCTGGCCGCGGTGGCGTTCAGCGAACCCGATGCCGGCAGCGACCTGTCCGCGATGACCACCCGCATCCACCGGGACGGGGACGCGGTGGTCGTCGACGGCGGCAAGGTGTGGGTCACCGGCGCCCGGTACGCGGACCTGATCGTGGTGTTCGGCCGGTGCGGCGACGGCGGCGCCGCGGTCGTGGTCCCCGCCGGCACCCCGGGGCTGACGGTGCGCCCCGTCCCCGATCCCCTCGGCTGCCGCGCGGCGGGCCACGCCGAGATCGGGCTCGACTCGGTCCGGTTGCCCGCCGGAACCCTGCTCGGCGGTGCCGGGCAATCGCTTCCGCTGCTGGTGACCTCCGCCCTGTCCTACGGCCGGATTTCGGTGGCATGGGGCTGTGTCGGCATCCTGCGCGGTTGCCTGTCCGCCGCGGCAGGACACGCCGGTTCCCGGCGCCAGTTCGGCAAACCGCTCGCCGAACACCAGCTCGTCGCCCGGTTGCTGGCGGAGCTGGTGGTCGCCGAGCAGACCGCCACCCGGGTGTGCGAGCACGCCAGCGACTGCTGGGACGCCGGGTCCGCAGAACTGGTCATCGCCACCGTGCTGGCCAAGCACGTCAGTGCCGGAAACGCCGCGCGCGGCGCGGCCTCGGCCGTGCAGGTGCTGGCCTCCGCCGCCGCGCGGGACGGGCACCCGGTCGCCCGCGCCTACCGCGACGCGAAGCTGATGGAGATCATCGAAGGCAGCAGCGAGCTCTGCCAGCTCATGCTCGCCAGGCACGTGCTGGAGACGGTATGAGCGGGCCGGTGAAGTGCCTCGTCTGGGACCTGGACAACACGCTGTGGCAGGGCACTCTGCTGGAAGGGGACGAGATCCGGCTCTCCGCCGCGGTGCGCGAGACCATCGTGGAACTCGACGCGAGGGGCATCCTGCAGTCGGTCGCCAGCCGGAACGAGCCGGAGCGGGCACTGGCCCGGCTCGCCGAACTCGGCGTCGGCGAGTACCTGGTGCTGCCCGAGATCGGCTGGGGGCCGAAGTCCGATGCGGTGCGCCGGATCGCCGACGGGCTCAACTTCGCGCATCGGGCGATGGCCTTCATCGACGACCAGCCCGCCGAGCGCGCCGAGGTTTCCTTCCAGCTGCCGGAGGTCCGGTGCTATCCCGCCGCGCAGGCCACGACGCTGAGCGCGCTACCCGAGTTCAGTCCCGCCGTGACGACGGATTCCCGCCGCCGCAGGCAGTTCTACCAGGCAGGGTTCCGGCGCGCGGCCGAGCGGGCCGAGTTCCCCGGACCCGACGAGGAGTTCCTGCGCTCGCTCGAACTGGTGATGAGCATCGGCCGGGCCGATGCCGAAGACCTTTCCCGTGCCGAAGAGCTGACCTTGCGCACCAGCCAGCTGAACGCCACCGGCGTGCACTACTCCCGGACGGCTCTGCGCGGTCTGCTGGACGATCCCGGGCACGAGGTGCTGGTGGTCGGCATGGCCGACCGGTTCGGGCCGCACGGGGCGGTCGGCGTGGTGCTGCTGGAAACCCGTCCGGAGGTCTGGCACCTCAAGCTGCTGGCGACCTCGTGCCGGGTCGTCTCGTTCGGCGCGGGCAGTGCGCTGCTGGACTGGCTGGCCGACCAGGCCGCACGAGCCGGGGTGCACCTGGTGGCGGATTTCCGGCCCACCGACCGCAACCGGATGATGGAGGTCGCCTACCGCTTCGCCGGTTTCGACGAACGGCCGTGCCACTGCCGTGCCCGCGTCGACGAAGGGCCCGGCGACCGCATCCAGCGGCTGCACCTGGTGCCGTCGCGGCGACCCGCGCCCGCGGCCATCTCGATCGACGCGCCCGCGTTGGCACGCCTGGGGACGAGGGAGGGCAGCGCGCATGGGTGAGCAGCTCGCCGTGACCGAACGACTGCTCGCCTACCTCCGGCGGGTTTCCTTGCGGGAGGACGACGTTCTGGCCGAACTGCGGGCGGAGACCGCGCTGCTGCCCGGCGGCACGGCCATGCAGCTGATGCCGGAGCAGGGGCAGTTGCTCGGCCTGCTGGCCGGGCTCACCGGGGCCCGGCTGGTGCTGGAGATCGGAACTTTCACCGGATACAGCACGGTGTGCCTGGCGCGCGCGCTGTCCGGCACCGGGCGGCTGGTCACCTGTGACCTCAGCCCGAAGTGGCCGGCGTTCGGCCTGCCCTACTGGGAACGGGCCGGGGTGGCGGACCGGATCGAGGTCATGATCGGGGACGCCCGTGACAGCCTCGCCGAATTTCGCGCGCGGCACGGGCCGGGCAGCGTCGACTTCACCTTCATCGACGCGGACAAGGCCGGCTATCGCCGGTACTACGACGAGGTGATCACGCTGACCCGGCCGGGCGGCCTGATCGCGCTCGACAACACGCTGTTCCTCGGCAGGGTCGCCGATCCGGCGGCGCAGGACCCCGACACCGTGGCGATCCGGGAGCTGAACGAGGTCCTGCACGCGGACGACCGGGTGGACGCCGTGCTGCTCACCGTCGCGGACGGGCTCACCCTGGCGCGCCGGAAACCGTTGCCTGCCGGGCAACCGCGAAACGGCGGCGGGTGAGCACCGGGGTGTCCGGGACCGTGCTGGCGGCCGGGCAGGTACTGCTCGCACTGGCGGCCGCACTCGGCCTCGGTTGCCTGGGGCGGGTGCTGGCCAGGCTCCTGCGGCAACCGCCGGTGATCGGGGAGATCGTCTTCGGCCTGTTCGCCGGACCGGCCGTGGTCCTGGTGGCACACCGCCGGACGGGCACCGCCCCGGTACTGCCGGGGGCGGTGACCGAGGCGCTGACCGTGGTCGGCCATGCCGGGCTGGCGCTGTTCCTGGTCGGCGTGGCGCACGAACTGCGCCCGCGGACCGGCCGGCTGTCCCGCCGCGCGGTCGTCTGGGTGACCGCGGGCACCCTGGTGCCCCCGGTGGCGAGTGGCCTGCTGTTCGCGTGGTGGGTCCGGTCCTCCGGCGATCCCGGTCTGCGCACCGTCGCGGCCTGGCCGGCCCAGCTGCTGATGATCTGCGTGGCGCTGACCGTCACCGCGGTGCCGGTGCTGGCCAGGATCCTGGTCGACCGCGGTCTCACCGCCACGCCCGCGGGCAGGCTCGCCATGACGGCCGCGATCGTCGCCGACGCGGCGGCGTGGATCCTGCTGGCGATCACGCTCGGGTTCGCGACCGGAAGCGCGGGCGGGGTGGTCACCGCGGTCTGGGTGGTGGCGGCCGGACTGGCGGTGTCGGTGCTGGCCCGGCCGGTGCTTCGCCTCGACCGGGTGGCGCGGGCGGCCGCGCGCCACCCGTGGCCGGCGGCTGTGGTCATCGGGACGGTGGCACTGGGGATGGCCGCGGGCACCGAGCACGCCGGACTGACCGGTGTGCTCGGCGCGGTACTGGCCGGACTGGCCATTCCCGGCGGGAGCCGGGCTGGCGGATGGGCGGTCGCGGTCGGCAAGGTGGTCGCGGCCGGGCGCCTGCTCGTGCCGGTGTACTTCGTGACGGCGGGACTCCGGGTCTTCGCCGGGCCGCTGCCCGCCCTGTCGTGGTGGGCCGTGGTGCTCGCCACGGCGCTGGCGATCACCGGAAAAGTGGGGGGCGGCTATCTCGGTGCCAGGCTTGGTGGCCTGCCTCGCCGCGAGGGCGTCCGGATCGGTGTGCTGGTGAACACCCGCGGGCTGACCGAGATCGTCTTGCTGCAGACCGGGTTCACGGCCGGTCTGCTGAGCCCGGCGCTCTTCGTGGCGCTGGTCGTGATGGCCTTGGTGACGACGGTGCTCACCGGGCCGTTGCTGTCCTTCGCGGGAGGTAGTGCGGGCGAAGGCTCGTCCCGGTCGCGGCTGGCCGGGGAACCGGCACGCCCGAAACCGTGACGGCGGGCGGTCCCCCGGTGCCCCGGACCGGGCAGGCCCGGCAGGAAGGTGAATGGCGGAAGACCGAATTCGGCTGATCTCGTAGTGAATTTTCATCATGAACGAGTGGATTACCGTGGCGCACCCGGCCGGTAGTGCCGGCCTGCCGGTCGTGGTGCCCGGGATGTCCGTATGCGGCCAAGGGTGATCAATTTATTCGGCGCTAAATCATCCAGGTGGCACCGGCAAGCTGTTGTGCACCCAAACGAAGTAAACTTGGCAAGGCTGCTGTTCTGTTGCTGTCGCTCGGGTAGTGTGAGGAACGGTCCGACGCTGCGGTCGGATCCTTCGGGCACGTTTGCGCGACCGGCTAATCCGGCCACAGTTGAAATGCGACAGAGGGGCGTGGTGCCGTGCTGATCGAATCGACATCGGCGGCTGATAGCGGTCACACCGGCCGGTGCGATGGTGGCCAGGTCCGGGCCGGGTGAAATCGGCGAACCGCCGGTATTCGCCCGTCTGGTCCGGGAAAGTCGACACCTCGCATGGAGAAGGATTCATGCATTTTCAGCTCTTGGGGCCGCTGGAGCTCGTCGACCACGGTCGGCCACTGTCCTTGAGCGGTATTAAGCAGCGGGCCACGCTGGGCTTTTTGCTGCTGCACGTCAATAGTGTTGTGGCGACCAGTCAGCTATTGAAGGCGCTGTGGCCCGACGGCATGCCGCCGACCGGCCGGAAAATGCTGCAGAATGCCGTATCCGGGCTTCGCGGCATTCTTTCGGCGGGTGGTGACGGGCCCGATTCCCCGGTACTGCTGACGCACGCCCCCGGATATCTGCTCCGGGTCGATCCGGAGCAGGTCGACCTGAGCCGTTTCCACCACCTGGTCAACAGTGGCCGCGCCGATCTCGCCGCCGGTTCCTGGCAGCAGGCGGCCAGGACCCTGCGCGAGGCGCTCGCCCTGTGGCGCGGCCCGGTGCTCGCCGATCTGGTGGAGCACGGGGTCGACTGGCCCGAGCTGGCCGCGGTGCGCAACACCCGGCTCACCGCGCTCGAAGACTGCGTCGAAGCCGAGTTCGCCGCCGGCCGCCACGGCGAGGTGATCAACGAGCTGGAGACCTGGGTGGAGGTCGAGCCGCTGCGCGAGCGGCTGTGCGGTCAGTTGATGCGCGCGCTCTACCACTGCGGCAGGCAGGTCGACGCGCTGGGCGTGTACCGGCGGACGCGGACGAGGCTCATCGACGAGCTCGGCCTGGACCCCGGCCGCGAGCTGCAGGATCTGGAACGCGCGATCCTCAACCAGGAACCGCTGCTGCCCCTTCCGCAGTCACGGGACAAGGTCGTCCAGCCCCGCCCGCCCCGCGTCGCCGGCTACGGCGCGGCGTACGGGGTGTCGGACCAGCCTGCGCCGAGGCTCCTTGTGCCGCCGGTGCCCCCACCCGGCGGCACCGGGCCGGAGCCGCTCGTGCCCGCGGTGGTGCCGGTCGGTGGCGGCTCGGCGAACACGGCCGTTCCCGCGGCGGAGCTGAAGCGGGTCAGCGCGGTGCTGGTGCTCACCCGGTTCGACCGGGACGTGGGCGAGGCGCCGCCGGAGGACGTCGAACGGGTGCTGCGCGGCGTCGCGACCGTGGTACGGGAGGAGGTCGAACACGCGGGCGGCTTGATCGGCGGCCGGGTGGCTTCGCTGTGGATGGCCGTGTTCGGTTCGGTGCGCAGTTGTGAGGACGACGCGGCCAGGGCCGTCCGGACGGCACTGGCCACCCGGGAACGCCTCGGCGCCGAGGGCGCCTTGTCCGACGGCATGCGGGCGCTCACCGTCACGGTCGCGGTGGCGACCGGGGAGGCGCTGGTCCGGCCCGCGGGCGAATACGCGCACCGGGTCCCCGAGGTGACCGGTGGCGTGCTGGACCGGTGCCTGCGCTTGCTCGCCCATGTCTCGCCGGGTGAGGTACGGGTGTGCGGCGAGACCAGGAAGATCAGCGAGCCGCTGGTCGCCTACGACGGCGAGCACGATCCGGTACGGGGTTCGCGGGTGCTGGCGGGCAGGCCACCGCAGGCCGAACCCGGGTCGACCGGGCCGTTCGTCAACCGCGATCGGGAACTGGGCGTGCTGCTGGGGGTACTGGACCAGGTCGCCAGGCGGTCCGGGCCGCATCTGGTGACGGTGCTGGGGGAGGCGGGAGTCGGCAAGAGCAGGCTCATCGCCGAGTTCGAACGGGCGGTCGCGAAGGGTGTCGAGTCCCCGCGCCTGCTCGTCGGGCGGACCCCGCGCTTCGGGCAGCGCAGTGCACTGGCGGCGCTGGTGGAAGGCTTCCGGCCGTACGTCGGGGTGACCGAGGACGACCCGGACGAGGTGGTGGCCGAGAAACTGGCCACCGCGGTACGGGGGCTGGCCGGGGCCGGCAGCCGGGCGAGCTGGCTGCTGTCGCACCTGCGGTTCCTGTTCGGCCTGGACGGCGTCCCGCACGGCCAGCGGGTAGCGACCGAGTCCTTCCTTGCCTGGGGCCAGTTCCTGGAAGAAGTGAGCGGACCGAGCCCGCTGGTCGTGGTCATCGAGGACCTGCAGTGGGCGGCGGACTGCCTGCTCGACTTCGTCGACTACGTCACCGCGGAGGCCTCGTTCCCGTTGCTGGTGGTGATCACCGCCCGGCCGGAACTGCTCGACCGCCGCCATTCCTGGGGCGGTGGCAAGGCGAGGGCGAACACCATCACCCTGGACCCGCTCTCCGACGACGATGCCACCCGGCTGCTCACCCTGCTCTGCGTCCGGCAGGGCATCCCGGTGCACGACCAGCACGAGTCCGCGGACGACGTCACCGCCGCGTTCCGCGCGGTGATCGCCTACATCGGCGGGAACCCGCTGTTCACCGTGGCCTACGCCAAGATGTTGCGGGAGAACGGCCCGGTGGTGCTGCGGCGGTTCCGGGAAAACGGGGACTGGTCGCTGGCCCGTCCCGACGGCTCGTTCCTGCCGCTGCCGCCGCTGGTCCAGCGGATCACCGCGGCCATGATCGACAGCCTGCCGCCCTCGTCGAAGGCGGTTCTGCTCGATGCGGCCGTACTCGGCGAGAACGTCTGCGAGACGGCCGTGGTCGCGGTGGGGGACGGCGCGGTGACCGATGTGCCGCGCGCCCTGCAGTACCTGGAACGACGCGAACTGCTCCGGCGGGCGCGCGGCTCGGAGCCCGGCGTGGTCGGGTACACGTTCCGGTACCCGCTGATCCGCGATGTCGCCTATCGGAGCATTCCCCGGTCCGCGCGGGCCGAGAAGCACCAGCGCGTGGCCGAATGGCTGGAAGGGCTGCCTGGCCAGCATTCCCAAGCGCTGGCCTATCACTACCGGTGTGCCGCGGAGCCGGAAGCCACCGGCACCGCCCCGGCCGCGGAGCCGGCCCCGCACTGCTCGCCCAGCGTGCCTCGGCAGCGTTCGGGCCTGGAAGTGATCCGGTTCGGCCCTGCCGAGAACGCGTGGCGCTGACCTCCACGGCCGTGGCGCGGTACGGGAACACCGGTGGGTGCCGGATGGAACGCGACCATGTCCGGCTCCACCGCCAGGTGGCTAGCGTGGTGGACCGGCGGGTTCCGGCCCCCTGCCCCGGGCGCGTGTGCACGGGCAGAGCCGTGCCGCACGCCGGTCCGACCGCATGGGAGCCCGGGATATGACTGCTGCGCCCGCCACCGCGACCCGCCTGCCGTCGCTGACCGGGTACCGGGTACCGCTGTCGGTGGCCGTCTTCCTGGCCCATTCGCTGAGCTCGGCGAAGTTCTTCGAGAGCGACTTCGTCAACGGGCTCGGCCTGATCGCGCCGTACGGGATCGTCTCGCTGTCGTCCTTCTTCGTGTTGAGCGGATTCGTGCTCACCTGGGCGGAACCGTGGCGCGACAAGGCGAAACCGTTCTGGCGCCGCCGTCTGGTCAAGATCTTCCCCAACCACGTGCTCACCTGGGCGCTGACCCTGACGCTGCTCGGCGTGGTGGGTTCGATGCCGATGCTGGGCGCGATGCCCGAACCCGGCCCGGCACTGGCGAACCTGGCGCTGATCCAGTCGTGGATCCCGAATCCGGGCTACCTGCTCAGCGTGGACGGGATCAACTGGTCGGTCTCCTGCGAGTTGCTGTTCTACCTCATCCTGCCGTTCCTGGCCCGGCCGCTGCTGCGGATCCCCGCGGAGCGGCTGTGGTTCTGGTTCATCGGGCTGGGGGTGGCGATCGCGGCGCTGCCCGCGGTGATCACCTACGGCGTCGGCGGGCAGCCGTGGGCGCTCTGGCCACCGCTGTCGTTCGTGCAGACCTGGCTGGTCTACTTCTTCCCGGTGGCCAGGCTGCCGGAGTTCCTGCTCGGGGTGGTGCTGGCGCGGATCGTGCAGACCGGTCGCTGGCCGCGGATCCGCGCGCGGTGGGTGGCGCTGGCCACGGTGCTGCTCTGGCTGCTGACCTTCGTGCTGCCGCCCGCCTATTCGCGCAGCGGCCTCCTGTCCGTGCCGATCTCGCTGTTCGTGCCGATACTGGCGATGCGCGACATCGAGGGGCGGTCCGGTGTGTTCGGCAGGCGCTCCATGGTCGTACTGGGCAACGCCACCTACGCGACCTATCTGGTGCACTGGCCGTTGCTCGGGCTGACCAGGCACCTGGTGGGCGCGGACCGGACGTTCGGCCTGGGGAGCGGGCTGCTGATCGTGTGCACCGCGTTCGTCGTCACCCAGGTGCTGGGTTTCCTGCTGTACCAGTACTTCGAGCTACCCCTGATGCGCCGGTACGCCACCCCCCGGCGGGGGCGGAGTACCAGACGCGGACACCCGGCGCCGCCGTGAGCGGGCTCAGGACTCGAGGCCGCCCATCGGGGCCAGCGGCCTGACCTCGATCACGTTCAGCTTCGCGTCCGGGATCTCGGCCGCGATCTCCAGCGCGCGGTCCATGCCGTCGCAGTCGACAAGGCAGTAGCCTGCCAGGTATTCGTCCGCGTCGGTCAGCGGCCCGGGGGTGATCTCGGACCGTCCTTCCCGGACGCGCACGGCGCGGGCGTCGGCGCGGTCGGTCAGCGGTGCGCCTGCCACGTGCTCGCCGGTGGCCATGATCTTCTCGGTGAAGGTGAGGTATTCGGCGAGGAACTCCTCCTTGTCCTTCTGGCTCAGGGTTTTCCAGCGATTCCTGCTCGTGTGGATGAGCAGCATGTACTTCACCGCGGCTCCTCTGCTCTCGCGCCACTGTCTCTCCCATACTGCTGTGCTCTCCCATACTGCTGTGCGGCGGCGCTTCCCGGTATTCAACGAGCAAGCCGGGAAGCTGTCAATCCGCGCCCCGGTGTGTGTTACCGGGCCGTGGGCGGGTGGTGGAATCCGCTTATTGCCGATGGCCGCCCCGTTCGCGATACCCTGCTAAAACGGCGATCCGTGTTCCCCGGTCGAATGCGTTTCCGCATTCCTCACTTCCGATTGGTGTGGTGAAGCCATGCTCGTGCTCGGGCTGAACGGGAACTTTTCCACCAGGGACGAGGACCTGGTCCCCGGTATGCTGGAGTTCTTCTTCCACGACGCGTCGGCCAGCCTGGTCCGCGACGGCGTGCTGCTCGCCGCGGTGGAGGAGGAGCGGCTCAACCGCATCAAGAAGACCACCAAGTTCCCGGTCAACGCGATCCAGGCCTGTTTCGACGCGGCCGGGGTCACCCCGGCCGAAGTGGACGCGGTGGGCTTCTACTTCCCCGAAAACCACATGGACATGGTGCTGAACCAGCTCTACACGGAGAATCCCGGCACGGCACTGCGGTATTCACGGCAGCTCATCCGGGAGCGGCTGCACACCGAGTTCGGCTGGGACCTGCCGGACGAACGGCTCGTCTACACCCCGCACCACCTCGCGCACGCGATGTCCAGTTACACCCATTCCGGTATGCGGGACGCCGTGGTCGCCATTCTCGACGGGCGCGGTGAGGCGCATTCGGGAACGATCTTCCTGGCCGCTGACGGCAAGCTGGAGACCTTGGCCACCTACCCGGTGCAGAATTCACTGGGCACCTGGTACCTGTCCGCGACCCAGCTCCTCGGGTACAAGTTCGGTGACGAGTACAAGGTGATGGGCTTGGCGCCCTACGGCGACCCTGCTCGCTACCGCACCCTGTTCGAATCGCTCTATTCACTGGGCGACGAGGGTGGTTACGAGTTGGTGCCGAGCATCGTCGGCCCGAACGTATTCGGCCCGGTCTTCTTCGAACACGGGCTGCGGCCGAGGCGGAAGGGCGAGCCGTTCGACCGCCGGCACAGGGACTTCGCCGCGGCGCTCCAGGAAACGGTCGAGACGATCGCACTGCACGTGCTGCGGTACTGGACGGGGTTCACCGGGGTGCGGAACCTCTGCTTCGGCGGCGGCGTGGCGCACAACTGCAGCCTCAACGGGGAAATCCTGCGCTCTGGTCTGTTCGAGCGGGTTTTCGTGCACCCGGCCTCGCACGACTCGGGTGCGGGCGAGGGCGCGGCACTCGCCGCCGGGCACCGGCTCGGCGGCACACCACTGGCCGGAACCCGGTTGCGCGGCGCGGATCTCGGCCCCGGTCTCGGTGACGACCGGCAGATCGCGGCCAAGCTCAAAGCGTGGAAGGCACTGGTCGAGGTCGTGCCCGCGACCGGGTCCGGTGGCGACGATGCGATCGACACGGCCGCCCGGCTGCTCGCCGACGGCGCGGTGCTGGGCTGGGCTCGTGGCCGGTCGGAATTCGGCCCGCGGGCGCTGGGAAACCGCAGCATCGTCGCCGACCCGAGACCGAAGGAAAACCAGGCCAGGATCAACGCGATGGTCAAGAAGCGGGAGAGCTTCCGGCCGTTCGCGCCGGTGGTCACCCCCACCGCGGCCGGGACCTACTTCGAGATCCCGGACACCGGGGCCAACTACGACTTCATGTCCTTCGTGCTCCGGGTGCGGGAGGAACGCCGGGCGGAACTCGGTGCGGTCACCCATGTCGACGGGACCGCGCGGGTGCAGGTCGTCGATCCCGAGGTGAACGAGCCGTTCCACCGGCTGGTGACCAGGTTCGGCGAGCTGACCGGAACGCCGGTGCTGCTCAACACCTCCTTCAACAACCATGCCGAGCCCATCGTGCAGTCCACTGAGGACGTGCTCACCGCGTTCCTGACCACCGAGCTGGACTACCTGGTGCTCGAGAACGTGGTGCTCCGGCGGCGGCCGGACTTCCTGGCCGCGCTGGACACCTTGATCCCGCGGTTCCGCGCGGTGACGCGGCTGGAGCGCCGGGTGGGCTTCCGCTCCTCCGGCGAGCGGAGGACCTGGCACGAGATCGCGCTGGACTACTCGACCGGCCCGCGCGCGTCCGTGTCGCCGGAGCTGTACGCCCTGCTGGAGAAGACCGATGGCGCGAGCTCCTTCGCCGAGCTGGGCGGCGCGCTGTCCGATGCGGTGCGGCAGGAGATCTTCGCGTTGTGGGCGGAGCGGTACTTCACGTTGAGCCCGGCCTGACCGGGCCGGACCTGCGACGCGCTGCACCTGCTGTTCCCGGAGGCCGAGGTGCGCTGCGCGGAGGACGGCGATCTGGCGGCGATCACCGAAGCGCGGGCGAGTGGCTTCGCCGATCCGCTGCCCTGGCTGGTAGAGCCGGTGTCGGTGAGCGTGGATCTCCTTGCCCGGCTGGGTAGTCCGCCCCCTGCCGTCCGCCCCGCGCTACCGGCCGCTGAGCCGATCAGTCCCGCACCAGTCCCAGCAGCGCACTGGCGGCCAGCCGGTAGCCCGCCGCGCCGAGACCGGCGATCATCCCGTCGGCCAGCGGGGCCAGCACCGATTCGTGCCGGAACCGTTCCCTGGCCCAGAGATTGGACAGGTGCACCTCGACCCAGGGCCGCGGGTAGCCGGCGAGCGCGTCCCGCAGGCTCCAGCCGGCGATCATCAGCGCGCCCGGGTTGATGATCGCCCCGGCCGTGTCGTAGCTGTCCTGGATGAGCCGCACCAGTTCGCCCTCGCCGTCGTGCTGGTGCGCGCGGACCTTCCAGCCGCGGCCGGCCACCTCGTCCGCGACCGCCCGCTCGATGTCGGCCAGCGTGTCGGTGCCGTACACCTCCGGCTCGCGGCGTCCGAGGATGCCGAGATTGGGGCCGTTCACCAGGAGCAAATCAGGCACTGGGCACCTCACCTCGCGAGAGCGGACCGAACCGATCGGTGTGTTCCGATTATGGCGCTCATTCGCGCACACGGGTCGCCGACGACGGCGGTTGTCGGTGAATGAGGGGAATCGGGGGAAGGCGTAGGGGGTTGGGTCGCGTGCACCGCGTCGGTAGCGTTCCGGGGCGACCGGTTTCCGTCGGTGACACCGGTGCGGCCGGGCGCTGTTCCGGGCCGAATTCACTTCCAAACAACCGAAGTGAGCGTGAAACAGATGAATCTTCCCCGGCGACAGGAACTGGTTTTCCCGGCCTGGCCGCAGTTCGACGCGGCGGAACGGGCCGGTCTGGCCAGGGCGCTGGAACAGGGCCAGTGGTGGCGGATGACCGGCGGCGAGGTGACCGAGTTCGAGCGGGAGTTCGCCGGGCACCACGGCGCCGCGCACGCGCTCGCGGTCACCACCGGCACGCACGCGCTGGAGCTGGTGCTGGAAGTGCTCGGGGTCCGTCCCGGCACGGAGGTCATCGTGCCCGCCTTCACCTTCATCTCCTCCTCGCAGGCGGCGCAGCGCCTCGGCGCGGTCGCGGTACCGGTCGACGTCGATCCGGAAACCTACTGCGTCGACGTGCACGCGGCCGAGGCCGCGATCACCCCGCGTACCAAGGCGATCATGCCGGTGCACATGGGTGGTCAGGTGGCTGACATGGACGCGCTGGCGAAGCTGTCCGCGGACTCGGGGGTGCCGCTGCTGCAGGACGCCGCGCACGCGCACGGCGCGCGGTGGCAGGGCAGGAGCGTCGGCGCACTCGGCTCGATCGCCACGTTCAGCTTCCAGAACGGCAAGCTGATGACCGCGGGTGAAGGCGGCGCGGTGACGTTCCCGGACGACGAGTTCTACGAGGAGGCGTTCATCCGGCACAGCTGCGGCAGGCCACGCACGGACCGCGGTTACTTCCACGCCACCTCGGGTTCCAACTTCCGGATGAACGAGTTCTCCGCCGCCGTCCTGCGCGCCCAGCTCGCCCGGCTGGAGGAACAGATCAGCGTGCGGGAAGAGCGCTGGCCGGTGCTGGCGGCGCTGCTGGGTGAGCTGCCCGGCGTGGTGCCACAGGGCCGTGACGGGCGCTGCGACCGGCATCCGCACTACATGGCGATGTTCCAGATCCCCGGCATCGGCGAGCGGCGCCGTGCCGAGGTGGTCGACGCGCTGATCGCCCGCGGGGTCCCGGCCTTCGTCGGTTTCCGCGCGCTCTACCGGACGGACGCCTTCTGGGAGACCGCCGCGCCGGACACCACGGCCGACGCGCTGGCCCGCGCCTGTCCCCGTGCCGAGGCGCTGAGCCAGGACTGCGTCTGGCTGCACCACCGGCTGCTGCTCGGCACCGAACCCCAGATGCACCAGGTCGCCGAGACGGTGGCCGAGGTGCTGGCCGGCTCATGACCGTCCGGATCGCACTGGCCGGGCTCGGCTGGGCCGCGAGATCGATCTGGCTGCCACGCCTGCGCGCGCACCCGGGGTTCACCCTGGCGGCGGTGGTGGATCCGAGCGGCCCGGCCAGGCGGCAGTTCGCCGCCGGACGCGGTGGCGCGCCCGGGGTTCCTGTTCTGTCCGATGTGGACGAACTGGATCCGGCCGATGTGGACCTGGTCGTCGTCGCCGTGCCGAACCACCTGCACTGCACGGTCGCCTGCGGGCTGCTGGCCCGGGGTTTCACCGTGTTCGTGGAGAAGCCGGTGTGTTTGAGCTCGGCCGAAGCGGACCGCCTCGCCGCCGCGGAGAGCGCCGGCCGCGGACTGCTGCTCGGCGGCAGCGCGGCACGGTACCGGGCCGACGTGCTGGCCTGGCACGACCTGGCCGGGTCGCTCGGCCGGATCCGGCACGTGGCGGTGTCCTGGGTGCGGGCCAGCGGCATACCGGGCGACGGTTGGTTCACCCGGCGGGACCTCGCCGGCGGCGGTGCGCTCGTCGACCTCGGCTGGCACCTGCTGGACGTCGTCCCGCCGCTGCTGGGCACCCCGCCGTTCGACCAGGTCGTCGGTGCGGTCTCCGCGGACTTCCTCGGTGACGGCGGCAGCCGGGCGGCATGGCGCCACGACATGGCGGACGCGCCCGCCCTGCCCGGTGACGTCGAGGACACCGTGCGCGCCTTCCTGCTCACCGGTGACGGGGTGTCCCTCTCGCTCCGGGCGAGCTGGGCATCGCACGAACCCTGTGATGTCACCACGATCGAGGTCGAAGGCAGCACCGGCACGGCGAGCCTGTCGTGCACGTTCGGCTTCAGCCCGCATCGCCGCCCCGGCTCAGCCCTGTTCCTCCACCGCCACGGACGGCGGACCGCGGTGCCGGTGCGCGAAGAGGCGATCGGCGCCGAGTACGACCGGCAGCTCGACCACCTGCCCGCCGCGCTGGCCGACCCGGCGAGCCGCGGCCGGACCGCGGCCGAGGCCCGCTGGACGATCGGTGCTGTCGAACGGGTTTACGCGTCGGCGCATGCCGCGGCGGTACAGGCACGGCCGGTGCTGCCGGCGCACCGGTGAACCTTCGAGTCAGGCTGGGAGCCAGGCCATGGAAAGCGAACTGACCGCCACTTCGGTGTTCCGGCGCGGCCGCAGCGGGCCCGTGCGCGGGGTGATCTTCGACCTCGACGGGGTGCTGGTGGACAGTTTCGAGGTGATGCGCGCGGCCTTCACCCTCGCCTACGCCGAGGTCGTCGGCACCGGGCCCGCGCCGTTCGAGGAGTACAACCGCCACCTCGGCCGGTACTTCCCGGACATCATGCGGATCATGGGGCTGCCGCTAAAGATGGAGGAGCCCTTCGTCCGGGAGAGCTACCGGCTCGCCGACCGGGTGCGGATCTTCGACGGGGTCCCGGAACTGCTTGCCGCGCTACGGAAGCGGGGAATCGGCCTGACCGTCGCCACCGGCAAGAGCGGGCCGCGCGCGCGGTCACTGCTCGACCGGCTCGGCCTGCTGGGGATGTTCGAGCGGGTGATCGGCTCGGACGAGGTCGCGCATCCCAAGCCCGCGCCGGACATCGTGCTGCGCGCGCTGGACGAGCTCGGCCTCGGCGCGGCGGAAGCGGTGATGGTGGGCGACGCCGTGACCGACCTGGCCAGCGCCTCGGCCGCGGGCGTGACCGCGCTTGCCGCACTGTGGGGTGAATCGGACGAGGACGAGCTCTTGCGTGCGGAACCGGACGGCGTCCTGCGACAGCCGCCGGAGCTGCTGGCCTGGTGCCCTGCCGTCGTCTGAGAGAACACCAGGCCGGTTCAGGAAACCGGCATGGCCGGGAGCGCTTCGGCGACAAGGTCTTCGGGCACCGCCGGAACCAGCGCCGCGCCGTCCAGCACGAAGGTCAGTCCGATGGGCAGCCCGTACCCGGCGGCCACTTCCTCGTGCTCGGCCACTCCGGCCTGCCCGGTCCCGCTCAGCCGATGCCGCATCCCGGCGCCGATCTCCACCGGGTGGGGACCGGTCGCCGAGGCGCACGTCCACCCGGCGTGCGCCGGTTCAGGCCGTGCCGATGTCCTCGTTCGCCTTTCCGGCCATGGCCGGGACTTTCGGGTCGGTTCCGCAGGCGACGACCGGCTCGGGCGCCGCCAGGATGGCGCTCCGCAGCACCCGCGCCGCGCCCGCGGTGACCGGCGGCGGGACGCCGATCCGGTTGTGGGTCAGCCAGGAATGCTGGAACAGCAGGTAGTTGGCCGGGGCGTTGTCCGCCGGGCGGCGGTCCACCGCGGTGTGCCGCAGCACGCCGGCGTAGTGCTCCCACGGCCCGGCCGCCGGGCCGAGGTGCAGCGCCGCCGCCGTCCGCATGCTCGCCTCGGCCCGCGCGTCGGTGCGCGCCGCCAGTTCGACCCGCCCGCGCGGGGACAGCCCCGTGATGCCGTGCCGCCAGCACAGGAAGAGGAAGTCCGGCCTGCTGAGCGGGTCCACGAGATCCAGCAACCGCCCCAGGAGCAGCAACGCGAGCGGGAGCTGTTCGTCCCCGGTGCCCCGGCCCGTGCGACCGGCCAGCGCCAGCGCGAAATCGCTGGACGCGGTGCCCACCTGCTCGGCCAGCGCGGCTCCCCGGATTCCCGGCCAGCTCACCGGAACGGGCTCGTCACCGGACACGCGGAGTCCGTGGTGACCGGCCCGCGTCCGGAGAATGCCGTCCAGTTCGGCGTGGACCCCCGCCGTGGTGCGGAACCAGATGCCGACCGCCGGGTTTCCGCGCTCGGCAAGGTGGCGGAAGGACCAGGTGCCTGCCGGATCGGCGCGCCGCAGCAGCCAGCGGAATTCCCTGACCACGCCGAGCGCCGCGCCGGGCGAGGCGGGCCCGGCCAGGCGGCGGAAGGACCTGGATCGGGGCGTCACCGGATACCCGCTGCGGTCCAAATTGTCCTTCCTTTGTACCGGGATTTGCGAAATTGCGGACGGGTGAATTCTAATCGGCGCCGGATTTCGCCGCGGCGTCACTTTCACCGATACGGCCATCGCCGGGTAACTCCGAGCGGGAATGCCCGGCCGATGCCTGTTCGCGAACGGGGATAGGGGGATTTGAGGGGGGTCCGGCCGGTTCCCGGTGCGTGACGCTGTGGTTCCCGGGCTGCTGCCGGACGGCCGCGGCCGCGGTTCCGGTGTGCCAGTGCCGTGGGCCGGGAACCGCTGCCAGAGAAATGTGGTGACATGCTTCGCACTGACCTGATCCGGCCGATATCCGAGCTGCTGATCGCCCATGCCGGCTCGCGTGGCGACCAGGTCGCGTATCGCGATGGCAGGCGAAGCGTGACCTACGCCGGGCTGGCGCGGCGGACCCGGCGGCTGGCCGGGCATCTGGGCGGTTTGCGGCTCCAGCCGGGTGACCGCGCGGTGATCCTGCTCGGCAACCGGGTGGAAACGGTCGAGAGCTACCTCGCCCTGGTCAGGGCCGGTGCGATCGGGGTGCCGGTCAATCCCTTGGCCACCGACGCGGAACTGGCCTTCTTCCTCGACGACAGCGGGGCCAGGGTGGTGCTCACCGACCAGGCGCACGCTGAGCGGCTGCGGCGGCTCCGGCCACGGCTCGACATCGTGTGCACCGACGACGGCGCCGGCGAACTCGCGGGCTTCGAGTCGTACGAGGCCTTCGCCGGCACCGAACCCGCCACACCCGCGTACGACGGGCTGGAGCTGGACGATCTCGCCTGGATGCTCTACACCTCCGGCACGACCGGCACCCCGAAGGGCGTGCTCTCCACGCAGCGAAACTGCCTGTGGTCGGTGGCGGCCTGTTACGTGCCCGTCCCCGGGCTGTCGGCCGCGGACCGGGTGCTGTGGCCGCTGCCGCTGTTCCACAGCCTGTCGCATATCGCGTGCGTGCTGGCCGTGACCGCGGTCGGTGCGAGTGCCCGGATAGTCGACGGGTACTCACCGCAGGACGTGCTGGCCGCGTTGCGCGAGGACCGTTCGACCTTCCTGGCCGGGGTTCCGACGATGTACCACCATTTGGTGCGCGCCGCACGGGAGAAGGGGTTCCGGGCACCGGACCTGCGGATGGGCCTGGTCGGCGGCGCCAGCACCACCGCCGCGCTGCGGTCCGCCTTCGAAGACCTCTTCGCCGTGCCGCTGCTCGACGCGTACGGCAGTACCGAAACCTGCGGCTCCATCACGGTCAACTGGCCGACGGGCGGGCGGGTCGAGGGGTCGTGCGGACTGCCGGTTCCCGGACTCGGCCTGCGGCTGGTGGACCCCGTCAGCGGCCGTGACACCGGCCCCGGCGACGAGGGCGAGGTGTGGGTGAGCGGGCCGAGCGTGATGGCCGGCTACCACAACCAGCCCGAGGCGACCGCCGAAGCGGTGCGGGACGGCTGGTACCGCACCGGCGACCTGGCCCGGCGTGACGAGGCGGGGTATCTGACCATCACCGGCCGGATCAAGGACCTGATCATCCGGGGTGGCGAGAACATCCACCCGATCGAGGTCGAGGACGCCATGCGGGGCGTGCCGGGCGTCGTCGACGTCGCCGTGGCCGGTCGGCCGCACGAGACCCTGGGGGAGGTGCCGGTCGCCTTCGTGGTGGCGGGGGAGCACGGCGTCGATCCGGGGCAGGTGCTCGCCGCCTGCCGCGAGCGCCTGTCGTACTTCAAGGTGCCCGAGGAGATCTACCAGATCGACCGGGTACCGCGGACCGCCTCCGGCAAGGTCACCCGGCACGTGCTGCTGGAGCTGCCGGCGAGGTTGCGGGCGTGCGGTGGCGCGCACTACGACTCGCTGTTCCGCACCGACTGGGTGCCCGCGGCCAGCGCCGGCGGGCATCCGATGCCGGTGGCGGCGCCGGGGAACTGGGCGGTGGTGGGCCCGGACGCCTTCGGGCTGGCGGAGGGACTGCGGGCGATCGGTGCGGAGCCGCGCGGCTACCCCGATCTCGCCACCCTCGGCGAGGCGGTCGCGGCGGGCGCGCCGGTCCCGGAGGTGACGCTGCTCGCCGCCCCGGACGGCGCCGGTGCCGTGCCGCGAGGGGAGGACATCGCCCGCGAGGTGGCCGGACTGTCCGCCGCACTGGCCGCATGGGCCGGTGATCCACTGCTGGTGGCTGGCCGCCTCGTCGTGCTGACCGCGGGCGCGGTGGAAACCGGCGCGGAGCACGACGGCCCGAACCAGGCGCAGGCACCGTGGTGGGGCGTGGTGCGGTGCGCCCAGGACGGTCATCCGGGCCGGTTCGTGGTGCTGGACCTCGAAAACGGCACTCCGGCGGCGATGCTGCCCCCGATCTTGGCGACCGGGGAGCCCCAGCTCGCGGTGCGGTCCGGGGTGGCGCTGCTGCCGAGGCTGAACCAGGTGCCGGTGCCCGCGCCGGGCGGCCCCGCCCCGGTCGACCCCCGCCGGACGGTCGTGGTCACCGGCGCGGACGGTGCCGCGGGTGCCGAGCTCGCCCGGCACCTGGTCGCCGCGCACGGGGTCCGGACCCTGCTGCTGATCGGCCGGTCGCCTGCCACGGAGCTGCGGTCCGAGCTGGCCGGGCGAGCCGCCAAGGTGGTGTCGGCCGTCGGCGACCCCGCCGACCGTGACGCGCTGTCCGCCGCGCTGGACAAGGCTCCGGGGCCGCTCGGTTCGGTGGTGCACGTCGCCGATCCGGCGCACGGGCTGGGCCCCTCGGTCGACGCGGCGTGGAACCTGCACGAGCTGACCCTGAAGTCCGGGCTGGCGGAGTTCGTGTTGTGCGCCAACGCTTTCGGTGTGCTGGGCGGGCGAGGCCGCACCGCCGAGGCAGTCGTGGCGACCTGTTTCGACGCGCTCGCCCGGCATCGCAGGGCCGCCGGGCTGCCCGGGCGCTCGCTGGCCTGGGGACCACGGGAGACGGACTCCGGCGCCGTGGTGCCACCCGGTGTCGGCAGGCTTTCCGCGCGGCACCGCCTGGCCATGTTCGACGCCGCGCTCGGCACGGCGGAATCCGCGCTGCTCGCCGTCCGGCTGGACCCGGCGGCCACCCCGGACACCGGGCACGTCCCGGCGCCGTTGCGCGGCCTGATCGATCTGGTGGGACCGGCCGGGGTACCCGACGGCGCCGACACCCGCGCCTTGCGGCGGCGGCTGCTCGCACTGACCGAGCGGGAGCAGGAGCGGGTACTGCTCGACCTGGTGCGGACCGAGGCGGCGGCGGTGCGGCGGTTCCTGGCGGTGCGGGCCGACGGGCGGGAGCACACCTTCCACGAGCTGGGCTTCACCTCGCGCACCGCGGTCGAGCTGAGGAACCGGCTCACCGCGGCCACCGGCCTCGCCCTGCCCGCGACGATGGCCTTCGACCATCCGACCCCGACCGCCGTGGCGCGCCGGCTCCGCGCGGACCTGCTCGGCACCCGGGCCACCCCGGCCGCGGTCGCGTCCGGGGAGCGCGACGAGCCGGTGGCGATCGTGGCCATGTCCTGCCGGCTGCCCGGCGGAGTCTCGTCCCCGGAAGAGCTGTGGCGGCTGGTGGACGAGGAGGTGGACGCGGTCTCGGGCTTCCCGGCCGATCGAGGCTGGGACCTCGATCGCCTCTTCGACCCCGATCCCGGGCATCCCGGCACCTGTTACGTGCGGGAGGGCGGATTCCTGGCGGACGCGGCGGGATTCGACGCGGCGCTCTTCGGGATCAGCCCCCGCGAGGCACTGGCGATGGACCCTCAGCAACGGGTGCTGCTCGAGGTGGCGTGGGAGCTGTTCGAGCGCGCGGGCATCGATCCGAGAGCGCTGTCCGGTAGCGACACCGGCGTGTTCACCGGGCTGATGAGCCACGACTACGGGGTCAGCCCGGAACTCGCGCCGAGCGGGACCGAGGGGTACCTCGGCACCGGCAGCGCGGGAGGCGTGGCGTCCGGCCGGGTGGCCTACACCTTCGGCCTGGAGGGACCGGCGATCACCGTGGACACCGCGTGCTCGTCGTCACTGGTGGCGATTCACCTGGCTGCCCGGTCACTGCGGCAGGGCGAGTGCTCGCTCGCGCTGGCGGGCGGCGTCACCGTGATGGCCACACCGGAGAGCTTCCTCGAGTTCTCGCGGCAGCGCGCGCTGGCGCCGGACGGCCGGTGCAAGTCGTTCGCGGCGGCGGCCGACGGCACGGCCTGGTCCGAAGGAGCCGGGCTGGTCCTGCTGGAACGGCTCTCCGACGCGAAGCGCAACGAGCACCGGGTGCTGGCCGTGGTGCGGGGCTCCGCGATCAACTCCGACGGCGCGTCGAACGGCCTGACCGCGCCGAGCGGTTCGGCGCAGCAGCGCGTGATCCGGCAGGCGCTGGCGAACGCCGGTCTGTCCACCGCGGACGTGGACGCGGTGGAGGCGCACGGTACCGGCACCCGGCTGGGGGATCCGATCGAGGCGCGGGCACTGCTGGCCACCTACGGGCAGGATCGTCCCGCGGACCGGCCGCTGCGGCTGGGCTCGCTGAAGTCGAACATCGGGCACGCCCAGGGCGCGGCGGGCGTGGCCGGGGTGCTCAAGATGGTGCAGGCCATCCGGCACGGGGTGCTGCCCAGCACACTGCACGTGGACGCGCCGACGTCCGAAGTGGACTGGACGGAGGGCGCGGTCGAGCTGGTGACCGAGCGGGCAGACTGGCCTGCCGCCGGACGGCCGCGGCGGGCGGGCGTGTCTTCCTTCGGGGTCAGCGGCACCAACGCCCACCTCGTTCTCGAACAGGCACCGGACCAGGACCCGGATGCGCCCGGTGACCCCGCTCCGGCCGCGGTGCCGTTGCTCGTCTCCGCGCACGGCGGCACCGCGCTCGGGGCACAGGCGCGGCGCCTCGCCGGATTCCTGGACAGCTCGCCGGAGACCGGGCTGGGCGACCTTGCCTGGTCCTTGCTGGCGGACCGGGCGGAACTCGGCCACCGCGCGGTGGTGGTGGCCGCGGACGAGAACCGGGCGCTGTCCGGCCTGCGCGCACTGGGTTCCGGCGGGCCTGCCGTCGGCCTCGTCACCGGTGTGTCCGATGTGGACGGCAGGACGGTGTTCGTCTTTCCGGGACAGGGTGCGCAGTGGGCGGGGATGGGGGCGCGGCTGCTCGGCGAGTCCGCGGTGTTCGCGGAGTCGATGAACCGGTGCGCCGCCGCGTTGGAGTCCTTTGTGGACTTCTCGGTGCTTGATGTGCTGCGGGACGCCGAAGGTGATCTGCCGGACCGGGTGGACGTGGTGCAGCCGGTGTCCTTCGCGGTGCTGGTGTCGCTGGCCGAGCTGTGGCGGTCCTTCGGGGTGGTGCCGGACGCGGTGGTGGGGCATTCGCAGGGCGAGATCGCGGCGGCCTGCGTTTCCGGTGCGTTGTCCTTGGCCGGCGCCGCACGGGTGGTGGCGTTGCGCAGCAAGGCGATCGCACGGTCGCTGGCCGGTGGCGGGGGGATGCTGTCGATCCCGCTCCCGGTGGCGGAAGTGGAGCGGCGCGTCTCCGGGACCGGGCTGGCGGTGGCGGCGGTGAACGGACCGGAAGCCGTGGTGGTTTCCGGTGCTTCCGGCTCGGTGGGCGCCTTGCACGACAGGCTGGTCGCCGAAGGTGTCCAGGCGAAGAAGATCGCGGTCGACTACGCGTCGCATTCGGCGCAGGTGGAGGCCGTCCGGGAAGAACTGCTGGCCGAGCTGGCCGATGTTCGCCCGGGGCAGGCGGAGGTGCCGTTCCTGTCCACGGTGACCGGGGAGTGGCTGGCGGGTACCGAACTCGGCGCCGAGTACTGGTACCGCAACCTACGCCATCGGGTGCGCTTCGAAGGGGCCATCGCACGGCTGTCCGCGGAAGGTCACCGGGTTTTCGTCGAGGTGAGCCCGCACCCGGTACTGGCCACCGCGATCCAGGACGCCGGTCACCGCGAACCGGCGGTGGTCACCGGTAGCCTGCGGCGCGGCGACGGCGGGCTCGACCGGTTCCTGCTTTCCCTGGCCGAACTGCACGTGCGTGGCGTGCCGGTGGACTGGCGGCCCGCACTCGGCACCCGGACGACCAGGGTGGACCTGCCGACGTATCCGTTCCAGCGGCAGCGTTTCTGGCTTGAACCGCGCAGGAAGACGGGTGAGGTGGCCGCGGCAGGGCTGACCGCGGCGGACCATCCGCTGCTGGGCGCCGTGCTCGGGCTGGCCGAAGCGGACGACGTGGTGTTCACCGCACAGGTCTCGTTGGCGGAGCACCCGTGGCTGGCCGATCACGCGGTGTCGGGCGCGGTGGTCTTTCCCGGTACCGGCTGGGTGGAGCTGGCGATCCGGGCCGGTGACGAGGTCGGCTGCCCGGTACTGGACGAGCTGATCATCGAAACCCCGCTGGTGCTTCCCGCGCGCGGCTCGGTGCGGCTCCAGGTGCGCACCGGCCCCCCGGACGCGAACGGGAACCGTCCGATCCGGATGTACGCCCGCACCGGCTCGGCCGCCTCCTGGACCCGGCACGTGTCCGGGCTGCTCACCGCGACCGTGCCCGACGCGGGCGGCTTCCCGGACTGGCCGCCGCCGGGGGCACGGCCGATCGAGGTGGCCGGGTTCTACGACCGGCAGGCGGAGGCGGGATACGAGTACGGCCCGGTCTTCCGCGGCCTGCGCCGGGGGTGGGCCCGCGGCCGCGAGATCTTCGCCGAGGTTGCCTTGCCGGGGGAGCACGAGCAGGTCACCGGGTACGGCATCCATCCCGCGCTGCTCGACGCCGCGCTCCACGCGACCACGCTCGGCCAGGGGCGGACCGCGGTGGCGGGCGAGGTGCTGCTGCCGTTCGCCTGGTACCGGGTTTCCCTGCACGCGACCGGCGCTTCGGCGCTGCGGGTGCACGTCCTGCCCGACGGCGCGGACGGCACCACCGTCCGCGTCACCGACCACAATGGACACCCGGTGGCGGCCATCGGTTCGCTGCGGCTGCGCCCGTCGGCGACCGCTCAGCTGGCCGGAGCCGGTGACGTGGTGCGGGATTCGCTGTTCCGGGTCGGCTGGGCCGGGTCGCCGGTGCGCGGCGTCCAGCCCGCCGCGGACGTGCTGACCGTGGACGTGCCGAGGGACTCCGGTGATGTCAGGGCGGTCACCGGGCGGGTGCTGGCGGCCTTGCAGGCGGCCGGCGACGGCACCCGGATCGCGGTGGTTACGCACGGCGCGGCCGGACCCGGCCGGGTGGACCTGCCCGGTGCCGCGGTCTGGGGGCTGGTCCGGTCCGCCCAGTCGGAGGACCCCGGCCGGATCTTCCTGGTCGACGTGGACGAGGAGCCCGGGTCGCTGGCGGCGGTACCCGCGGTGGTGGCTTCCGGCGAACCGCAGGCGATGGTGCGGGTGGGCACGGTGGCGGTGCCCCGGCTCGTCCGCGAAACCGGCGGGGAACGGTTGCGGCCGCCCGCCGGAATCCCGGCCTGGCACCTGGTGACCACCGGCGAGCACACCACGTCCGGACTCGCCTTGGCGCCTTGCCCCGACGTCCTCGACCCGGTGCCCGCCGGGCAGGTGCGAATCGGGATCCGGGCGGCCGGGGTCAGCTTCCGGGACGTGATGGTGGCCCTCGGCATGGCGCCCGGCCAGTCCGGGCTCGGTGGCGAAGCCGCCGGCGTGGTGCTGGAGACCGGGCCCGGGGTGACCGGCCTGGCCGCGGGCGACCGGGTGCTGGGCACCTTCGACCGGTCGTTCGGCGCGTTCGGCCCGGTCGCGGTCACCGACCGGCGGCTGCTGACCGCGATCCCGGCAGGCTGGTCCTTCGAGCGGGCCGCGGCCGTGCCGGTCGCCTTCCTCACCGCCTGGTACGGCCTGCGCGACCTGGCCGGGCTGGCCGACGGGGAAACGGTGCTGGTGCACGCCGCGACCGGCGGGGTCGGCATGGCCGCGGTCCGGCTGGCCGGGCTGCTCGGTGCCGAGGTGTTCGCCACCGCCTCCCCCGCCAAGTGGGATGCGCTGCGTGCTCTCGGTCTGGACGACGACCACATCGCCTCGTCCCGGACGCTGGAGTTCGCGGACCGCTTCCCGCGCCGGGTGGACGTCGTGCTGAATTCGCTGACGGGCGAGTTCGTGGACGCGTCGTTGCGGCTGCTGTCCGCCGGTGGCCGGTTTCTCGAGCTGGGCAAGACCGATGTCCGCGAGCCGGGCGAGGTGCTCGAACGGTTTCCCGGGGTCTCCTACCGGGTTTACGACCTCCGGGACGCGGGCCCGGACCGCACCCAGGTGATGCTGACCGAATTGGCGGGACTGTTCGCGCGCGGTGAGCTGGAGCCGCTGCCGGTGACCGGCTGGGACGTCCGCCGGGCGCCGGAGGCGTTCGCTCAGCTCGCGAAGGCGGGGCACGTCGGCAAGGTCGTGCTGACCATGCCGCCGGTGCTCGATCCCGGCGGCACTGTGCTGATCAACGGCGGGGGCCTGCTGGGCGGCCTGGTCGCCCGGCACCTGGTCGCCCGGCACGGCATCCGCCGTCTCGTCGTCACCAGCCGCCGTGGACCGGACGGTGCCGGTGCGGCCGAGCTGGTGACGGAACTGGCCGAGGCGGGTGCCCTGGTCGAGTTCGCCCGCTGCGACGTGGCCGATCGAGCGGCGCTCGCCGCCGTGCTGGCCGCCGTCCCCCCGGAGCATCCGCTCACCGCCGTCGTGCACACGGCGGGCGCGCTCGACGACGCGATGGTCCCGGCGCTCGGGCCTGACCGGCTGGACACCGTCTTCCGGCCGAAGGTCGACGGCGCCTGGCACCTGCACGAGCTGACCCGGCACCTCGACCTGGCCGCGTTCGTGCTGTTCTCCTCCGCGGCCGGAGTCCTCGGAAACCCGGGGCAGGGCAACTACTCGGCGGCGAACGCCTTCCTGGACGCGCTGGCCCGCCACCGCCGCGACGAAGGGCTGCCCGCGGTTTCCCTGGCGTGGGGCCTGTGGGCGGATGCCAGCGGCCTGACCGCTCATCTCGGCCCGGCCGATCACGAGCGGGGCAAGCGCGACGGGATGACCGGGTTGTCCGCCGAAGAGGGCATGCGGTTGTTCGACGAGGGTCTTCGCGGGCTGGAGCCCGTACTCGTGCCCGCCAAGCTCGACGTGGCCGCGCTGCGGGCGTCGACCGGTGAGGTACCGCCGCTGCTGCGGACCCTGGCCGGTGCCACCCGCCCGGTGGTGCCGAGCGGGCCCGGTTCGCCGGATGCCCTGTCCGGCCTCGCCCCGGCGGAACAGCAGCGGCTGCTGCTGGAACTGGTCCGCGCCAACGCGGCCACCGTGCTCGGCCACGACGACGCGGGGCAGGTCGGCGAGGAACAGGTGTTCAAGGACGCGGGCTTCGACTCGTTGACCGCCGTCGAACTGCGGAACCGGCTGGTCACCGCGACCGGCGTCCGGCTACCCGCGACCGCGGTGTTCGAGCATCCGACACCGCGTGCGCTGGCCCGGCACCTGTGCGCCGAACTCACCGGCGCGCCGGTCACCGCGGAGCCCGGCATCCCGGCCGCCGGCGGCCGGCCGGACGAGCCGATCGCGATCGTGGGCATGGGCTGCCGGTTCCCGGGCGGCGTGACCTCACCCGAGGAGCTGTGGGAGCTGGTCGCCGGGGGAGTCGACGCCCTCACCGGCTTTCCGGCCGACCGCGGCTGGGACCTGGCGAACCTGTTCGACCCTGACCCCGACCGGGCGGGCCGGTGCTACGTCCGGCACGGCGGGTTCCTGGACGACGTCGCGGGGTTCGACGCCGAGTTCTTCGGGATCAGCCCGCGCGAGGCGCTGGGCATGGATCCTCAGCAGCGGCTGCTGCTGGAGGTCGCCTGGGAGGTGTTCGAGCGGGCCGGGATCGCCCCCGATTCCTTGCGGGGCAGCGACACCGGCGTGTTCACCGGGGTGATCAGCCACGGCTACGCGGCACTTCCCCGGCAGGCCGGCGCGGATGTCGAAGGCTACCGGGTCACCGGTGCCTCCGGCAGCGTGATCTCCGGGCGGGTGGCCTACGTGTTCGGCCTGGAGGGGCCGGCGATGACGGTGGACACGGCCTGTTCCTCTTCACTGGTCGGCGTGCACCTCGGCGTGCAATCGCTGCGCCGGGGGGAATGCTCGCTGGCACTGGCCGGTGGCGTGACGGTCCTGAGCACACCCGGCCTCTTCGTCGACTTCAGCCGTCAGCGCGGGCTGGCCGCGGACGGCCGGTGCAAGGCGTTCGCCGAGGGCGCGGACGGTACCGGTTTCGGCGAGGGGCTGGGAATGGTCCTGCTGGAACGGTTGTCCGACGCCGAACGCCACGGCCACCGGATCTGGGGCCTGGTAAGGGGTTCGGCGGTCAACTCCGACGGTGCTTCCAACGGGCTGACGGCGCCGAACGGCCTTTCACAGCAGCGGGTGATCCAGCGCGCGCTCGCCGACGCCGGTCTGTCCACAGTGGAGGTGGACGCGGTGGAGGCGCACGGCACCGGTACGCGGCTGGGTGATCCGATCGAGGCGCGGGCCCTGCTGGCCACCTACGGTCAGGGCCGTCCGGCGGATCGGCCGCTGTGGCTGGGCTCGGTGAAGTCGAACATCGGGCACACCCAGGCCGCCGCGGGGATCGCCGGGCTGATCAAGATGGTGCTGGCGATGCGGAACGGGAGCCTGCCGCGGACCCTGCACGTCGGCGAGCCGACCGCAGAGGTGGACTGGTCGCCCGGCACGGTCCGGCTCCTGACCGCCGAGCAGCCGTGGCCCGAGACGCGGCGCCCCCGGCGTGCCGGGGTGTCGTCGTTCGGGGTGAGCGGCACCAACGCCCACGTGGTGCTCGAACAGGCCCCGGCCGTCGAGATGACCGAGGCGCCAGGCGAAGAAGCGGATGGGGTACTGCCGTTGCCCCTCTCGGCGCGGACCCGTGCGGCCCTGCGGGCGCAGGCGGGCCGGTTGCTGTCCCTTGTGGACGGTGCGTCGGTGGCGGAGGTGGCCGGCGCACTCGTGCGCGACCGGATGGCGCTGGAGCACCGGGCGGTGCTGCTGCCCGCCTGCCACCGGGACATGGTGGACGGCCTGGCTTCGCTGAGCCGGGGCGAACCCGGCGCGGTGATCGCCGAGGGCACGCCGGTGGCGGGCCGGAGGGCGTTCCTGTTCACCGGCCAGGGCAGCCAGCGGCCCGGGATGGGCCGTCGGCTCTACGACCGGTTCCCGGTCTTCCGGCACGCCTTCGACGAGGTATGCGAGTTCCTGGACCGGGAACTGGACGGGCGGGCCGGAGCCGGGGTGCGGGACGTGGTGTTCGCGGAGCAGCCGACGAGCTTGCTCGACGACACGGTTTTCGCGCAGGCCGGGTTGTTCGCGCTGCAGACCGCGCTGTGCCGGTTGCTCGCCGCCGCCGGAGTGGCGCCCGAACTGGTCGCCGGGCATTCCGTCGGCGAGGTGGCGGCCGCGCACGTCGCGGGCGCGCTGTCGCTGGAGGACGCGGCCGCGCTGGTGGCCGCGCGCGGCAGGCTGATGCAGGCGCTGCCACGGGCGGGGGCGATGGTGGCGATCCAGGCCACCGAGGAGGAACTGCTCGACGGCCTGCCGGGCGAGGTGGGCATCGCGGCGGTGAACGGCCCGGAAGCGGTGGTGATCTCCGGTGCGGCGGAGGCCGTCGAAGCCATCGCGGGCCGGTTCGCTGAGCGTGGCCGCCGGACCAAACGGCTCCGCGCCAGCCACGCCTTCCACTCGCCGGTGATGGACGGCATGCTCGCCGAGTTCCGCACCGTGCTGAGCGGGCTGCGCTTCCAGCCGCCGTCGGTGCCGATGGTGTCCACCCTGACCGGGGCGCCGGTGCCACCGGAACGACTGTGCACCCCGGAGTACTGGCTGGATCAGGCGCGGCGCGGCGTCCGGTTCCGCGACGCCGTGGACGCGCTGTCCGGCCAGGGGGTGACCACGTTCGTCGAGGTGGGCCCGGACGGGACGCTCACCGCGATGGCCGAGGAGTGCTTGACCGCCGATCCCGGCGCGATCGCCTGCGTGCCGTCGCTGCGCCGTGGCCAGGACGAGGTCACCGCCTTCGTCACCGCGCTGGCGGCGGTGCACGTCCGCGGCACCGGTGTGGACTGGGCACCCCTGCTCGACGGCATCGGTTCCCGGCACTTCGAGCTGCCCACCTACGCGTTCCAGCACCGGCGCTACTGGCTCGACGCGGAGCCGGACGAGCCGTCGGCGCTGCTGTCCCTTGACCATCCGCTGCTCGCGGCCGAGGTGGACCTGGCAGGCACCGAGTACGCCGTGTTCACGGGCCGGATCTCGGTGCGGGCCCAGCCCTGGCTGGCGGGGCACCGGCTGCTGGGCACCGTGGTCGTGCCCGGTACCGCGTTGCTGGAGCTGGTGCTCCAAGCCGGCCGGGCGACCGGATACGACCAGGTCGAGGAACTGGTCAACGAGATCCCGCTGGTCCTGCCGGACGAGTCGGCGGTCCGGCTCCAGGTGACCGTCGACCGGCCCGACGAGCACGACCGGCGGGCGGTGACCGTGCACTCCCGAAGCGAGCGAGCGAGCCGGGACGCGGCCTGGACACGGCACGTGACCGGCAGGCTGGCCGCCGGGACCCGGCCTGCCCGCTTCGGCTTCGAGGACTGGCCGCCGATCGGCGCGGAGGCGCTGCCGGTGGACGGCTACTACGCCGAGCTGGCCGAAGCCGGGTACGAATACGGCCCGGCTTTCCAAGGATTGCGAGCGGCCTGGCGGCGGGACGGTGAGCTGTTCGTCGAAGTGGTTCTGCCGGAAGAAGAGCAGCGCGGGGCACGCGACTACGCCGTGCACCCCGCGCTGTTGGACTCCGTCCTCCAGGCGATCACGCTCGGGGAGCTGGAAGACCGCCCGGACACCGGGATCGGGCTGCCGTTCGCCTGGCACGGCGTCCGGAAGTGGCGCTCCGGCGCCACTTCCCTGCGTGGACGGCTGGTGGCGGGCGAGCACGGCGGGGTGTCGGTCCGGCTCGCCGACGCCACCGGCGCGCCGGTGGCCGAGATCGAATCGCTGGTGTCCCGCCCGGTTTCGGCGGCACAGCTGGCCGGCGGTGATGCGGACGCCGGAGCCCTGTTCGACGTGCAATGGCAGGAGGTACCGGTCCCGGAAGGCGGCGAAACCGGTGCGGTGACCGGTTATGACCCGTCCGCCCCGGCGCCTGCCGAGGACGTCCCCGCCGCGGTGGTGCTGGAAGCCGGTACCGGCGGCCCGCGTGCGGTGGTGTCGCGGGTGTTGGCGGCGGTGCGGTCGTTCGTCGGTGATCCGGTGTGGGATTCCGCTCGTCTGGTGGTGGTGACCAGGGGTGGGGTCGGTCCGGGTGGTGGTTCGGCGGTGGGGTCGGCGGTGTGGGGTTTGGTGCGTTCGGCGCAGGTGGAGGAGCCGGGCCGGATCGTGCTGGTGGACACCGACGACGACGAGCGGTCCTCGGCCGCGCTGCCGGGTGTGGTGGCCGGGGCCGGGCCGCAGATCGCGATGCGCGCTGGGACGGCTCTGGTGCCGCGGTTGGACTACGCCGCCGAGCCGGGACCGCCGCCCGCGCTGGATCCGGCGGGCACGGTGCTGATCACCGGTGGTACCGGCGTGTTGGGTGGGATCGTGGCGCGGCACGTGGTGGCGGTGCACGGGGTGCGGCGGTTGGTGCTGGTGAGCAGGCGGGGGCCTGCCGCCGAGGGGGTATCCGAATTGGTGGGGGCGTTGACCGCGGCGGGGGCGTCGGTGGAGGTCGTGGCCGCGGATGTGGCCGATCGGGTCGCGCTGGCGGAGGTGCTGGCGGGGATTCCGGTGGCGCATCCGCTGACCGGGGTGGTGCACCTGGCGGGGGTGCTGGATGACGGGGTGCTGTCCGCGTTGACCCCGGAGCGGCTCGACGAGGTGTTCCGGCCGAAGGTGGACGGCGCGGTCAACCTGCACGAGCTGACCCACGACCTGGCGAAGTTCGTGACCTTTTCGTCGCTGGCCGGGGTGCTGGGCAGTGCGGGGCAGGCCAATTACGCGGCGGCGAACGGGTTCCTGGACGGTCTCGCGCGGGAACGCCACGCGCAGGGGCTGCCCGCGACCTCCCTCGCCTGGGGGCCCTGGGCGGCCGGAATGGCCGCCGTGCCAGGACGGGACGCCGATGCCCCCGACGCCCTGACCCCGGCCGCGGCGATGGCCTTGTTCGACGCCGCCCTTGCCGGTGACCTGCCGGTGGCGGTGCCGATGCGACCTTCGGCAGGCGGTGCGGTACCGGCGCTGCTCCGGCCGCGGCAGGCCGCGCGGGGCCCGGCCGTCGAGGGAAGGCCGCTGGTTGAACGGCTTCGCGCGCTGCCAGGGCACGAACGGCGGCGAGCGCTGCTCGATCTGGTCCGTGCCGAGGCCGGTGCGGTACTCGGTCACTCCACAGTGGACTCGATCGGTCCGGCACAGGCCTTCCGCGACTCGGGGTTCGATTCGCTCACCGCGGTGGAGCTGCGCAACCGCCTGGTCAGGTCGGCGGGTGTGCGGTTGCCCGCGACGGTGGCCTTCGACCACCCGACCCCGGAGATCCTGGCCGGACGGCTGCACGACGAGCTGTTCCCCAGTGCGCGGGCCGAGTCCGAAGTGGACGAGGACGAGGTCCGCAGGGCACTGGCGACCGTTTCGCTGGACCGGCTCAGGAACGCGGGCGTACTGGACGTGCTGCTCGGGTTGTCCCGGTCCGGCGACGAGGTGCCGGAGCCGCGTCAGGACGGCGAAGCGGACTCCCTCGACCAGATGGCGGCCGACGCTCTGGTCCGGCGGGCGCTGACCGGTACCGAGCACTGAACCCGACCGGCCGCCACCGGATCCCCGAGCGCGAAGGAACGAACGTGACGACCTCCCGCGAACAACTCGTCGAAGCCCTTCGGGCGTCGTTGAAGGAGAACGACCGGTTGCGCCGGGCCGGCGGCAGGGCCGAGCCGATCGCGATCGTCGGGATGGCCTGCCGCTTTCCGGGCGGGGTGCGGTCACCGGAGGACCTCTGGGCGCTGGTCGACGGCGAGGTGGACGCGATCGGCGGGTTCCCGGCCGACCGCGGCTGGGACCTGGCGAACCTGTTCGACCCCGACCCGGACCGCACGGGCAGGTCCTACGTGCGCGACGGCGCGTTCCTGCACGACATGGCGGACTTCGACGCGGACTTCTTCGGCATCAGCCCGCGCGAAGCGCTGGCCATGGACCCGCAGCAGCGGTTGCTCCTGGAGGTGTGCTGGGAGCTGTTCGAACGCGCCGGAATCGACCCCGCCTCGATGAAGGGCAGTGACACCGGTGTCTTCGGCGGTGTGATCAACCACGATCACGGCACCCGGCTCCGGCCCATCCCGGTGGAGCTCGAAGGCTACCTGGGCACCGGGAACTCGGGCAGCGCGGCGATCGGCAGGGTGGCCTACACCTTCGGCCTGGAAGGGCCCGCGATCACCGTCGACACCGCGTGCTCGTCTTCGCTGGTGGCGGTTCACCTCGCGGTACAGGCACTCCGGCGCGGTGAGTGCTCGATGGCGGTGGCGGGCGGGGTGACGGTGATGGCCACGCCGGACACCTTCATCGAGTTCTCCCGGCAGCGCGCGCTGGCCCCGGACGGCCGGTGCAAGGCGTTCTCGGCGGACGCGGACGGCACGGCTTGGGGCGAGGGCATCGGCTTGGTGCTGCTGGAGCCGGTGACGGCCGCCCGTCGTCACGGGCATCGGGTGCTCGCGCTGGTGCGCGGTTCGGCGGTCAACCAGGACGGCGCCTCGAACGGGCTGACCGCGCCGAACGGCCCGGCCCAGCAGCGGGTGATCCGCCGGGCGCTCGCCGACGCCGGTCTGTCCACATCGGACGTGGACGCGGTGGAGGCGCACGGAACCGGGACCAGGCTGGGCGACCCGATCGAGGCGCAGGCCCTGCTGGCCACCTACGGCCGGGACCGTCCGCACGGGCGGCCGCTGTGGCTGGGCTCGGTCAAGTCGAACATCGGGCACACCCAGGGCGCGGCCGGGGTCGCCGGGGTGCTCAAGATGGTGCTGGCCATGCGGCACGGGCTGTTGCCCAGGTCCTTGCACACCGAGCGGCCGACCCCGGAGGTGGACTGGGGCACCGGCGCGGTGGAGCTGCTGACCGAGCGGCGTGCGTGGCCGGAGACCGGGCGTCCGCGGCGGGTGGGGTTGTCGGCGTTCGGGGCCAGTGGCACCAACGCTCATGTGCTCCTCGAACAGGCGCCGGCGGACGCGACCGCGGGCGCCGAAACGGTTCCCGCGGTGCTGCCACTGCTGGTGTCCGGCCGTGGCGCCGCGGGACTTCGCGCGCAGGCTTGCCGGATCCGGGCTTTCGCCGAGTCGCGAGTGGACCTGGAGCCCGGCGCCCTTG
This sequence comes from Amycolatopsis minnesotensis, assembly GCF_039529815.1. Taxonomy (NCBI): domain Bacteria; kingdom Bacillati; phylum Actinomycetota; class Actinomycetes; order Pseudonocardiales; family Pseudonocardiaceae; genus Amycolatopsis; species Amycolatopsis minnesotensis. Next base: position 192,739 of record NZ_BAAANN010000011.1, read on the forward strand.
CCCGGTCGCTGCTGACCGGACGTGCCCAGCTGGACCACCGCGGCGTGGTGGTCGGCCGCCCGGCGGAGCTGGTACCCGGGCTCGCGGCGCTGGGCGCCGGTGAACCGGCGCGCGGCGTGGTGTCGGGAGCGGCTGACGTCGAAGGCCGCCTGGTTTTCGTTTTCCCCGGCCAGGGCTCGCACTGGCCAGGCATGGCGCGGGAGCTGTGGGAGACCTCCCCGGTGTTCGGCCGCCGCATCGCCGAATGCGCCGAGGTGCTGCGGGAGCTGGCGGGCTGGTCGCTGTGGGACGCCCTCGGCGACCCCGCCGCGCTGGAGCGGGTCGATGTGGTGCAGCCGGTGTCCTTCGCCGTGATGGTGTCGCTGGCCGAGCTGTGGCGTTCGGCGGGGGTGCTGCCGGAGGCGGTCGTCGGGCATTCCCAAGGCGAGCTCGCGGCGGCGTGCGTGGTGGAGGCGCTGCCGCTGGCCGAGGCGGCGCGGATCGTCGTGCTGCGGTCACGGGTGATCGCCGGGGAACTGTCCGGGAAGGGCGCCATGCTCTCCGTGGTGGCCGGGCGGGAACAGGTCGGGGAGATGCTCTCGGAATACGAAGGGGAACTGTGCGTCGCGGCGGTCAACGGGCCGGCGTCGGTGACCGTTTCCGGTGGCACGGCCTCGATGAGTGCGTTCGAGCGACGGCTTTCCGCCGCGGGAATGCTGCGCTGGCGGCTGCCGGGGGTGGATTTCGCGGGCCATTCGCCCCAGGTCGAAGGCATTCGCGAAGAACTGCGCACCGCGCTGGCCTCGGTCCGGCCGAAGCGCTCGGAGGTGCCGTTCTTCTCCACGGTGACCGGTGGCTGGGTGGACACCACCGAACTGGACGGCGGGTACTGGTACCGCAACCTGCGTGCGCCGGTGCGGTTCGAGACCGCGGTGGAGGGGCTGCTCGCGAGCGGTCACCGCGCGTTCGTGGAGGTGAGTCCCCATCCGGTGCTGACCACCAGCGTGCAGGAGATCGCCGGGCACCGTGACCCGGCGCCCGCCACGGTGGTCACCGGTACCTTGCGTCGCGACGACGGCGGCCTCGACCGCTTTCTGCTTTCCGCCGCCGAACTGCACGTCCGGGGCGCACCGGTGGACTGGACGCCGCTGACCGGCGGCGGAAGGCACCTCGATCTGCCCACCTACGCCTTCCAGCGGGAGCGCTACTGGCTCGAGGCGCGGGCGACGCCCGGCGGCGTGGAGTCGGCTGGGCTGACCGCGGTCGGGCATCCGCTGCTCGGCGCGGCCGCCGCCTTGCCCGGCGGTGTGGTGCTCAGCGGCAGGCTGTCCCTGGCCGCCCAACCCTGGCTGGCCGATCACCTCGTGTTCGGCACGGTGGTGTTCCCCGGTGTCGCGCTGGTGGAGCTGGTGGTGCGCGCCGGTGACGAGGTGGGCTGCCCGGTCCTGGAGGAACTGGTGATCGAGGCGCCGCTGGTGGTGGGGGAGCGGGATGCGGTGCGGCTCCGCCTGCAGGTGGGCGATCCGGAACACGGTGGGCGCCGTCAGGTGCGTGTCTTCTCCCGCGCGGATGCGGGCGAGTGGATCCGCCACGCCAGCGGCTTTCTGGGCCCGGCCGTCGAGGAGCTTCCCTTCGAACTGGCGGACTGGCCCCCGCCGGGCGCCACGCCGGTCGACCTCAGTGGTGTGTATGACGATTTCGCTTCGGCGGGATTGGCCTACGGCCCGGAGTTCCGGCGGTTGCGGAGGTTGTGGCGGCGCGGCGACGAGGTGTTCGGCGAAGTCGTGCTGACCGGCGAGCAGCGGCGACGGGGTGAGGGGTTCACCGTGCATCCGGCGTTGCTGGAGTGTGCCTTGCACGCCAGCAGTTTCGCCGGGCAGAGCGTGATGGAAAGGGACGGCGCGGTCGGGCTCCCGTTCTCCTGGAACAACGTGACCTTCCACGCCTCGGGTCCCTCGATGGTCCGGGTTCGCGCCGTGTCGGCCGGGACCTCGGTGGTGTCCCTTCAGCTGGCGGATCAGGACGGACGGCCCGTCGCCACGGTCGGCGAGCTGGTGTTCCGGCCGATCTCGGCCGAGCGCCTGGCCGGTCCCGGCCGCCACGGTGGCGCCCTGTTCGGCGTGCGGTGGCGCGAGTCGCCCGTCCGCGCGGAACCGGATCCCCGGACCTGGGCGGTGGTCGGCCCCGGGGTACCCGACCTGCAAGGGGTGCCGGTTCGCCGGGCGACCGATCTCCCCGCACTGTCTACATCGGACGGACCGGGGACGCTGGTGCTGTCCGTCGAGGACGGTGATGTGCGTGCGGTCCTGTCGCGGGTGCTGGCGGCGGTGCGGTCGTTCGTCGGTGATCCGGTGTGGGATTCCGCTCGTCTGGTGGTGGTGACCAGGGGTGGGGTCGGTCCGGGTGGTGGTTCGGCGGTGGGGTCGGCGGTGTGGGGTTTGGTGCGTTCGGCGCAGGTGGAGGAGCCGGGCCGGATCGTGCTGGTGGACACCGACGACGACGAGCGGTCCTGGGCCGCGCTGCCGGGTGTGGTGGCCGGGGCCGGGCCGCAGATCGCGATGCGCGCTGGGACGGCTCTGGTGCCGCGGTTGGACTACGCCGCCGAGCCGGGACCGCCGCCCGCGCTGGATCCGGCGGGCACGGTGCTGATCACCGGTGGTACCGGCGTGTTGGGTGGGATCGTGGCGCGGCACGTGGTGGCGGTGCACGGGGTGCGGCGGTTGGTGCTGGTGAGCAGGCGGGGGCCTGCCGCCGAGGGGGTATCCGAATTGGTGGGGGCGTTGACCGCGGCGGGGGCGTCGGTGGAGGTCGTGGCCGCGGATGTGGCCGATCGGGTCGCGCTGGCGGAGGTGCTGGCGGGGATTCCGGTGGCGCATCCGCTGACCGGGGTGGTGCACCTGGCGGGGGTGCTGGATGACGGGGTGCTGTCCGCGTTGACCCCGGAGCGGCTCGACGAGGTGTTCCGGCCGAAGGTGGACGGCGCGGTCAACCTGCACGAGCTCACCAGGGACAGCGAACTGGCCGCGTTCGTCCTGTTCTCGTCGGCGGCCGGCGTGCTGGGCAGCGCGGGGCAGGCCAACTACGCGGCGGCGAACGGGTTCCTGGACGGTCTCGCGCGGGAACGCCACGCGCAGGGGCTGCCCGCGACCTCCCTCGCCTGGGGGCTGTGGGCACCGGCCACCGGGCTGACCCGGACCCTGTCCGAGACCGATCGCGGCCGGATGGCCGGTGCCGGCATCCGGCCACTCCCGGCGGAGGCCGGCCTGGCCCTGTTCGACGCCGCGCTCGGGTCCGGCGATCCCGCGCTGGTCCCGCTCGACCTCGACCTGGCGGCGGTGCCGGGCGCCACCGTGTCCGCGCTGCTGCGGGACCTGGTCGAACCACGCCGGCGGATCGTGCCGGACAACTCGGCGGACGGGGACACGTTCGCCGGGCGGCTGGCCGCGCTGCCCGCCGCGGATCGGGAGCAGGCCGTGCTCGACCTGGTCCGGCGGACGGCCGCGGTCGTGCTCGCCCACCCCGCGCTCGATCCGGGAGAGGACACCAGGGCCTTCAAGGACCTCGGGCTCGACTCGCTCACCGGCGTCGAGCTGCGCAACCGGCTGGCCGCGGCCACCGGGCTGCGGCTGCCCGCGACCCTGGTCTTCGACCAGCCGACCCCCGCCGCGCTCGCCGCGCACCTCGGGCAGCGGCTGGCCGGTGCGGCACCGGTGCCGTCCGTGGCGGCGGCCCCGGTCGCACCGCCGGACGAGCCGATCGCCATCGTGGCCATGTCCTGCCGCATGCCGGGCGGCGTCTGCTCGCCGGAGGAACTGTGGGACCTCGTGGTCGGCGAGGTCGATGCCGTGTCGGAGTTCCCCGAAGACCGGGGCTGGGAGCTGGACCGGCTCTTCGACCCGGACCCCGACCACGCAGGCACGTCCTACGTCCGCCAGGGCGCGTTCCTGGCGGACGCGGCGGGATTCGACGCCGGCCTCTTCGGGATCAGCCCGCGTGAAGCGCTGGCGATGGATCCGCAGCAGCGCTTGCTGCTGGAGGTGGCCTGGGAGGCGTTCGAGCGGGCAGGAATCGACCCGACCTCGTTGAAGGGCACCGACACCGGTGTCTTCACCGGCGTGACCAACCATGATTACGACCAGCGCTTGCACCAGGGCGACGGGGAGCTGGAGGGCTACCGGATCACCGGCATCTCCGGCAGCGTGGTGTCCGGCCGGGTGGCCTACACCTTCGGCCTGGAGGGGCCCGCGATCACCGTGGACACGGCCTGCTCGTCTTCGCTGGTCACGATTCACCTGGCCGCACAGGCCCTGCGGCAGGGCGAGTGTTCGATGGCACTGGCCGGTGGCTCGACCGTGATGGCCACGCCACGGGGATTCGTGGAGTTCTCCCGCCAGCGCGGCCTCGCCCCGGACGGCCGGTGCAAGTCGTTCGCGGCGGCGGCGGACGGCACGGCCTGGTCCGAGGGCGTGGGCCTGGTGCTGCTGGAACGGATGTCCGATGCCGAACGCAGGGGACACCCGGTGCTGGCGGTGGTGCGCGGCTCGGCGGTGAACTCCGACGGCGCTTCGAACGGATTGACCGCGCCGAACGGGCCTTCGCAGCAGCGGGTGATCCGGCAGGCGCTGTCGAGCGCTGGTCTGTCCACTATGGACGTAGACGCGGTGGAGGCGCACGGTACCGGCACCCGGCTCGGTGATCCGATCGAGGCGCAGGCGTTGCTGGCGACCTATGGGCAGAGCCGTCCCGAAGGGCTGCCGCTCCTGCTCGGCTCGCTGAAGTCGAACCTCGGGCACATGCAGGGCGCCGCGGGGGTGGCCGGGGTGATCAAGATGGTGCAGGCGATCCGGCACGGGGTGCTGCCGAAGACGCTGCACGTGGACTCCGCGACGTCCGAAGTGGACTGGGCGGCGGGCGCGGTGGAACTGCTGACCCAGCGGCGGGACTGGCCCGAGACCGGACGGCCTCGGCGGGCCGGGGTGTCCTCCTTCGGCGTCAGCGGCACCAACGCCCACGTCCTGCTCGAACAGCCGGACCAGAAGCACGCCGGGCCGCCCGCCGCGCCGGAACTTCCCGTGGTGTTCCCGTTCGTGGTGTCCGCGTGTGACGAGGCGGCACTTCGCGCACAGGCCAGGCGGCTGGAACCCGTCGTGGACGGCCAGGCGGAGCTCGCGGACATCAGCCGCTCGTTGCTGGAAACCAGGGCACTGCTGGGGTGGCGGGCGGTGGTGCTGGCGAAGGACCGGGACGAACTGCGGTCCGGACTCGGCGCGCTCGGCAGCGGTGTTCCGGCACCGGGCGTCGTCAGCGGTGCGCGCGCCGGAAGGACCGGTCTCGGCATGGTGTTCTCGGGCCAGGGCAGCCAGTTCGCCGGAATGGGCAAGGAGTTGCACGACGCCTTCCCAGTTTTCGCGGCGAGTTTCGACGAAACCTGCTCCCTGCTCGACGGGCACCTCGGGAGCGAGGTCCGCTGCACGGTTCGCGACGTGGTGTTCGCGGCACCGGGCTCCGCGAAGGCGAACCTGCTCGATCAGACGATTTTCGCGCAGCCCGCGCTGTTCGCGGTCGAAACGGCCTGCTTCCGGCTGCTGGAATCGTGGGGGGTCAGACCGGATGTGGTGCTGGGCCACTCGATCGGAGAGATCGCGGCGGCGCAGGCGGCAGGCGTGCTGTCTCTGGCCGACGCCTGCGCGCTGGTGGCCACCCGGGGCAAGCTGATGCAGAGCCTGCCGTCGGGAGGCACGATGGTGTCCGTGGCCGCCGCGGAAAGCGACGTGACACCCCTGCTGCCGCCGCAGGTCGCGATCGCGGCGGTGAACGCGCCGGGATCGGTGGTGGTCTCCGGCGACGGGGATGCCGTGACGACGGTGGAGGAAGAATGCAAGCGGCGGGGCTGGCGTACCCGCAGGCTACGGGTGAGCCATGCCTTCCACTCTCCGCAAGTCGACGCGGTCACCGGTGAACTGGCGGACGCGGTCCGGGCCCTTGCCTTCCACGCCCCGAGAATCCCGCTCGTCTCGAACCTGACCGGCGGTCCTGCCACCGCGGACCTGCTCGGCGATCCCGGTTACTGGAGCAGGCACGCGCGCGAGGCGGTGCGGTTCGCCGACGGCGTGGAGTGCCTGCTGGAAAAGGGCGTGGGGCGGGTGATCGAGGTCGGGCCGGGCGGTGCGCTGGCCGCTCTGGTCCGCGAGTGCGCGGACTCCAGCGGCAGGGGTGAAGGCGTCCTCGTGGTCCGGGGCCTGGCCAAGCACAGCGAAGTCACCGGCGTGCTCTCCGGCGTCGGCGAGCTGTTCGTGCACGGCGGTCCGGCCGACTGGTCCGCCGTGCTGGGCACCGGGGGCCGCCGCATACCGTTGCCGACCTACGCCTTCCAGCACCGGCGTTACTGGCCCGCTCCCGCCGAGCCGTCCGGTGCTGCCGCGGCCGTGGGACTGGCCGCGATCCGGCACCCGATCCTCGGGGCGGCGCTGCCCCTGCCGAACGGGGACGGCACGGTGTTCACCGGCAGGCTGTCGCCGCGCATCCAGCCGTGGCTCACCGAATGCGGGCCGATGCTGCCGAACCCGGCGCTGCTGGACCTGGCGTTCCGCGCCGGGGACGGCGTCGGGTGCGCGGCGTTGGCGGAGTTCGAGGTCGACTGGCCGGTGCTGGTTCCCGCCGAGGATGGGCTGAACATCCAAGTCACGGTCGGCCGCCAGGACGGCGACGGGCACCGGCCGGTCGAGGTGTACTCGTCGGCACCGGACGAGGGCCAGGCCGCGGGCTGGACCCGGCACGCGCACGGCACGCTGGTCCCGTCGCTGCCGCAGGTGGAACGGCCGGCGGAGCCGGCGGGCGAAGTCACGCTGGCCGAACATCGGCACGAGGAGGTCGGGGAATTCGGGCTGCATCCACTGCTGTGCGAACAGGCACTGGCCCTCGTCGCGGCCGCGCACAGCGCCCGCGACGACAGGCTCGTGACGGCCGTGCGCTGGCGGCAGGTGGAGCTGCACGCTTCGGGAGCGTCCGCGCTGCGGGTACTGGCCTGCCGGGCGGGGACGGACGCGGTGTCGCTGTTCGCCACCGACCGGTCCGGGCGGCCGGTGCTGACCGCCGGATCGGTCGAGTTCCGCCCGGTGCCGGCGCGGGTGTTCGAAGGCGTTCCTCCTTCGCTGTACGAGATGTGCTGGCGCGCGGCCCCGCTGCCCGAGCCGCCGGGCGACCGGCTGGTGACGGTCACCGAGGCCGGGGCGCCCGCCGAGTTCGCGGCCGGTGCCGGGCAGTCCGCGGTGTTCGCCGCCGAGGTGGGTACCGGTCCGGTGCGCGTGCTGCTTTCCCGCGTGCTGGCGCTGGTACGGGCCTTCGAAGCAGGGACGCCGGACTCCGCACGCCTGCTGCTGGTCGTTCGCGGTATGGCGGGTCCCGAGGGCGGGACTGCTGCCGGTGGTGCGGTGGCCGGCCTGGTGCGTGCGTTGCAAGCGGAGTCACCGAGCCGGATCGTCCTGGTGGACGTGGACGAGGTGTCGTCGCCGCTGCTGCCGCGGCTGGCGGTGGCGGACGAGCCGCAGGCGGCGCTGCGGGACGGTCTGCTGTGGGTTCCGCGCCTGCGCCGGGTGCCCGACGGCGCGACCAGCGACCGCGAGCTGGCCGCCGGGGGGACCGTGCTGCTCACCGGTTGCCAGGCGGAACCGGATGGTGTGGTGGCCGTCGTCGCACGGCATCTCGTGACCAGGCACGGCGTACGGCGGCTGCTGGTGGCCACCCCGGCCGGTACGGCGAGCGGTCTGGCCGGGGAACTGGCCGGGGCCGGGGCACGAGTGGACCTGGCCGCTTGTGATCCCGCCGACCGGAGTGCGCTGGCGGAGGTACTGGCTTCGATCCCGGAGGCGCACCCGCTGACCGGCGTCGTGCACGCGATGGGGAGCCGGACCGGTGAGGTGGCAGGGGAGTTGCCGGGCATCGAGGCCGCGGTGAACCTGCACGAGCTGACCGGCGAATCGGAGCTGGCGATGTTCGCGTTGTTCTCCTCCTCCGCTGGGCTCCTCGGCGGCCAAGCGACCTACGCGCATGCCGTGACCAGTTCGTTCCTCAACGGGCTGGCCGGCGAACGTCACGCCGAGGGGCTGCCTGCCACGGCACTCGCCTGGAGCCCGGATGAACGCGGTGGCGCGCAGCCGGATGGTGGCCGGTTGCGCCCGCTGTCCGCCGTCGAGGGCATGGGCCTGCTGGATGCCGCCTGGCACTCGGGGAGAGCGTGCCTGCTGCCGGCGCGACCCGGCCCCGGCACGACGACGCCGGCCGTAGCGCGCGAGTTGTTCCCGGCCGGGCGGCCGCTCGCCCACGACGGGCCCGAATCCCTCGCGGGGCGGCTGGCCGGGTTGACGCCGGCCGAGCGGGAGCGCGCGCTGCTGGATCTGGTGCGGGCCCACACCGCCGTGGTGCTGGGCTATTCGGAGCGTGGCGGCCCCGACGTGCGGATGGCCTTCAAGGACCTGGGATTCGACTCGCTGACCGCGGTGCAACTGCGCAACCGGCTCGCTGAGGTCACCGGCCTCGAACTACCCGCCACCCTGTTGTTCGACCATCCGACCCCGGAGCTGGCGGCTCGGCGGCTGGGGGAGGAGATGTTCGCCCGCGAGGAGCCGGTACCGGTCGAGCGCGAGCTGGACCGGCTCGAAGCCGCGTTGCCGGGCGAGGACCAGCGAAGCCGAGCCGCGGTGGCCGCCCGGCTCCAGCAGATCTTGGCGAGGCTGTCGGATCCGGCGGCGGAGAACGGGAAAGCGGAGGAGGCGGCCGACGTCGCGACCAGGATCCGATCCGCGACCGCGGCGGAGGTCCTCGACTTCATCGACAACGAACTGGGCCGGGCCGCGACCTGACCCGGGCCACGGCCCCGCTGATCCCGCACTCGGCGCGCCGAGCGGAAGGAGATGACCCTTCGATGTCGAGCCGCACGGTCTTCCCCTTGCCGTTGAAGAACTGGCGCGGGTTCCACGGTCCACATTGGCCGGCAGGTGCGTGACGGAGGAAGTGTCCGGAAAGTGGTTCGCGTGGCGGTGCGGGTAGCCGAACCTGACGCGTCCCACCCGCCCGGACCGTGGAGCCCTCCGACTCCAGCGCTCCCCACGCGACCGCGACCAGGGGCGCACCCCGCTCGGACTCTCAGCCAGCGAGATTGCTGAGCCGCGCGGTCGGTCACCTCTCGGATCGGTGCCGCCGTTCCTGCGGTGAGCACGCGGCGCGTTTGGGGGTTGCGGATTCGGGCTATCCCGGCCCTAGCCCCTTCGTGGCGCCCTGGACCCCGGCGACCTCGCTTGCCAGGGAAGGACGCGTATGCCGCTGCCGAGTGTGCCGGCCCGATGTCCTCGCCCGCGACTTGCCGGGAAACCCTCGTCGCGGTCCGCGCGGATCGCGCCTGTTCGTGTCCAGCGCAGTGAACTGAGTTTCGGGTCGGCTTCCGGCAGCCGGCCACCCTACATTCTGCTCGGCTACCCGGGAGATTTCACTGATGACACGTTCGAGCACCGCTGTCGTCCGCCACGATCCGTCGCGGCCCCTGCCTGTCGCCGTTGCCGCGTGCCACCTTCCGCGTCCCGTCCACGACCGCGCCGCCCGCCGGGTCTCCCGCGAAGTCGACCCGGGCTCGCCCGCGACACCTCCGCGACCATCGCGTGGGCCGCGGTGGGCGAACCGAACCCGCTCGTCAAGATCCCCGCCACCGCGGAGGGGCTCGCCGCCATCAGGGCGGTCGTCGGCTCGACGATTCGCGAGCCAGTGCCGTCATCTGCACCACCGAACCGCGAACAAGCGCCAAGACAGGAGTCTGTCGATGTTCTTCAACGTGCAGCGCATGATCAACGAGATCGTCCCCGACGAACCCGATCCCGCCGCCGCCAACGCGCTTCAGGAGGGGCTGGGCGGTCAATTCGGCGAGATGCGCACCATGATGCAGTACCTGTTCCAGAGCTTCAACTTCCGGGATCCCAAGGCCAAGCCGTACCGTGATCTGCTGTACGGCATCGGCACCGAGGAGATCAGCCACGTCGAGCTGATCGCGACCACGATCGCCACTCTCACCGACGGTTCTCCCCGGTACACCGGCCGGTCGAGCGCAGTCGACGGTCCCGGCGCCAAGGGCGCGACGCCGTTGGCGAACGCGTTGTCCGAGGGCAACATCCAGCACTTCCTGGTGGGCGCGCAGGGAGCCCTTCCCGTCGATTCCGCCGGGAACCCGTGGTCGGGGTCCTACGTCTCGAACAGCGGCAATCTCGTTCTCGACCTGTTGAACAACCTGATGCTGGAATCCACCGGCCGGTTGCAGAAGTGCCGGATATACGAGATGAGTTCGAACAAGACGCTTCGGACCACGGTGGCGTATCTGATCGTGCGTGACCAGGCGCACGAGAACGCGTACGCGAAAGCGCTGGAGACGCTCGGTGTCGACTGGGGCAGGCTGTTGCCCATTCCGAAGACCAGCGGCGAGCGGTTTCCCGAGGTGGCGAAACTGCTGGAACAGGGGCTGGAGAACAAGAACTACACGTTCGGCCTCGACCACCTCTCCGAAGCCGGGCGCATTCTGCGGGGTTCCTCGCCTTCGAACCCCGAGCACGTGCTGACCACGGCCCAGGCTCCCGAGGGCGCCGCGCTGAAGATCGCCAAGCCCCGCCCGGAAGAGTTCTCGCCGGGACTCGACCCGGAGCTGCTGGAACTCCTGCAGGCGACCGCGGAGGCGGAGATCGCCGCGGCCGACGAGCCGGACAAGTTCGGCGCACTGGCCTGACCGGGTTCGTGGTGTCCGCGAAGGCATTGCGCGACGACCCGCCTTTGTGGACATCACGAGCAGGCAGAGGGCTTGTCTTGGAGCGCCATGACATCGAGAAGGACGCAGGGCGGGCCAAGGGGAGAAGGGTCGCTCAGTGGGTCATGAGTGCGCCGACTCGGCGCAGACCGGTCTCCAGGCCGCGGAGCCGCGACACCCGCTTCGACGGGAGTGGGGTGTCGCGCCAGCCTGGTCCAGCGAGGAAGAGCCGGGGTGGGGTCACTGTGGCGAGGAGTTCGGTGACGAGTTCGGTGTCGGCGGTCCCGGCGGTCATCGAGTGCAGGACGACGACCGGGGCGGAGAGTTTGCCGGTGGAACCGAGGATGGTCCGCCGGGGGACCATGCCGCCGAGGTAAACCGACGGTATCCGGTTTTCGCGCAGGGCGGCGAACAGAGCCGCGAGGGGCAGGGAGTGCCGTTCGGTACGGCAACAACCGAGCACCACGGGTGGACCGGCCGGGGTGGGCAGCACGCGGACGTGGCGATCGATCGCGGCGTCGATGGCCCGCGCGAGTGTCCATTCGGATTCGACGCAGTCGTCTGCCTTGCGGGAGTCCGCGGCGACCGAGCGCAGGACGGGCGCGAGAACGGTGCGCCAGGCGGGCACGATGCCGTGCGCGGCGATGGTGGCGTCGATCAGTTCGGAGAGCCGGCCCAGGTGCAGCTCTTCCGCGGCGCGGCGCAGCTCGTGGCGTCGGTGCCGCGGTGTGGTGCCCACCGGTTCGGGGAGCAGCGCCATCTTCGCTTGTGCGGCGGCTTCGCGGGGCCTCGCGCCGTCGCGGACGAGGTTCTGCATGGTTTGCAGCCGTTGGATGTCGAGATCGGAGTAGCGGCGTTGGGCACCGGGGCGGCGGACGGCCGGGCCGAGGCCGTAGCGGGCGTCCCAGGACCGCAAGGTGACGGGCGAGACGTCGAGCAAGCGCGCTACGGCGCCGGGTGTCCACAACGCCGCGCCGCGCCGGTGCTCGCCGGTGTCCGCTCGCTCGCTCACGCGTTCACCATGTCACACGAGTCCGGGCCGAACGGTCTGGCGTTACCGCAGCCCGGTCCGGCACCGGGTGCGGACCGCACCCGGTACCGGACCGGTTCTCCGCGAATGCCGACGTGTTCAGCCGCCAGGGCGTTGGACGTCGCCGCGCCAGGACCCGGTTTCCCGGCCTTCCCGGTGTTCGATGAAGTCCTTGAACCGCTGCATGTCGCCCTTGATCCGGCGGTCGAGGATGCCGGTCTTGTCCGCGACGTTCTCCACGAAGCCCTCGGGGTCGATGTCCAGCTGCGCGGTCACCCTGGTGGTCGCGTTGTCGAGGCGGTGGAACGTGATCACACCCGCGTGCGTGGGCCCGGAGTCCGAGCGCCAGGCCACGCGCTCGTCCGGGTGCTGCTCGGTGATGGTGGCGTCGAACTCGCGCGTGGCCCCGGCGACGCTGATCGTCCAGTGCGTGCGGGTCTCGTCGAGCTGGCGTATTTCGTCCACGCCGTCCATGAACTCCGGGAAGGTCTCGAACTGCGTCCACTGGTTGTAGGCGGTGCTGACGTCGACCGTGACGTCGACGGATTCGGTGATCGTGCTCATGAACAGGGGTCCTTCCAGTTGGGTGTGCGCCTGCTGGGCATACCCCGGCGAACCGATGCCGAAACGATGCAACTCCGGCTCCGCACGCGACGCGGATGAAGCCGACGACGATGGGTTGGCCGGACGGTTCCCGGGTATCCGGGCCTTGTGAAGGAACACGGATCGCGGGACACGGACGAGGCGGTGACCATCACGCCGTGCGAAAACGGGCCGCTGCTGGTGCGGGGTGCGGTGGAGCTGAGGTCGCAGGGCGGGCAGGTGATCGAGGCTGGGCGGGAGACGATCGCGTTGTGCCGGTGCGGGCGTTCGGCGATCAAGCCGTTTTGCGACGGAACCCACAAGATCGCGAAGTTCCGCGCCGCGAGCGCGCCGGTGGACGACCCGCTTCGCCCGGAAGGGACCGCGCTCGATCCGGGGAGCTGACCGCCGCCGCGGTTTTCAGGCAGCGATCGCGACCGTCCGGTCTCGCAGGGCACTGAGGCCGTCGCGCCAGCGGTCGAGGAGGTGCTGGGCCATCAGGTTGTCGACCGCGAGCGCGCTGGCGGCGCCGAAGAGGATGTCGCCGACCGCGCCGGGGTGGTCGTGGGCGTAGCCGCCACACAGGTCGTGCGCGGCGAGCTGTTCGTGCACGGCGTCGGCTTCGACGTGCTCGTCGTAGAACCGCGTCGCCTCGGGCTGATGACCGAGACGGCGCAAGCCGTTGCCGTAGCGGCGGTTCGGCAGCGATGAGGTCATTTCGAGCGCGGCGAGGTGTCCCAGCAGCGCGGGTGTCCAGCGCCGATGCATGCCGAACAACGACATCGTGTTGCTGACCGCCAGGGTGACCGCGGGCACCTGGTCGAGGAACGCGCCATAGGTGTCGTCGAGCCCCAGAGCGCGCATCGTGGCGCGGAACAGTTCCGAGTGCATGCGTTCGAACCGGCCACCGCCGTATTCGTCGGCTTGGATCTCCACGAGCGCGGCTTTCGCCCGGCCGCCGATGCGCGGGATCGCCCAGCTGTGCGGATCGGCCTCTTTGAGGTGGTAGATCGACCGGTGCGCGACGAACTCGCCGAACTGCCCGGCGGTGGCTTCCCGTTGCAGGTACAGCGCCAGCGGCGGCCCGTCGCCGGATTCCAGCACCGCGGCCAGCCGTGCCGGTACCTCTTCGGGTGCGGCTGTGCCGTCGCCGGTGCGGGTGGCGGCGGTGAGATGCCGCAACGCGGGCAGCAGCCGTGCTTCGAGCGCGGTTCGGGTGGCGAGCAGGGAGGGTTCGGTTTCCCAGGCGTCGTCGATTCCGGTGAACCCGCGGTAGCTCAGCTCGTAGCACATCCACAGGCTCAGTTGCAGGTCCTCGTCGATCAGCGCACCACGCGGTCCGGTGGGCGCCGCGGCCATGACTGGAAGGGCGTGGGGTGGCTGGGGGAGGTGGGTGGCCAGCGTGGCGCTGATCGGCCCACGGGGCTGGGGCAGGTGCATCGGGACGGGCCTTTCTCCAACGGGATCGTCCACCTGGGATACCCGCGTACCGGACTTTCACGCGCCGGAGCCGTCCACGTCACTGCGACCCGTGTGACCGCTGCATCGGTTTCTCATCGTTTCGAACCGGGCCGCGCGGGTATGCCTTGGCGGCGGGCACCGCGTCCGCGCCACGGCCGGTACCGGGCCGTCAGCCACGAACGGAGCCAGGGATGCCATCAGCCAGCAAGGTGCTCGGGGTGCTCACCGCCGCTTACGGCGCCGCGGTTCTCGTCCGTCCCGCTACCTTGACCACCCCGCTGGACCTCGACCGTGGCCGCGGTGTGGCGAGTTCGCTGGCGATGCTGGCGAGGGCGATGGGGGCGCGGGATCTGGCCATCGGCGTGGCGATGGCGGTGGCCCCGGCGGGAAAACCGGCCACCGTCGCGGTCGGGGCGAGGGTCGCCTCGGATGTCGGTGACGCCGTCATCTTCGGTACCGGACTGGCGAAGCGGAACCTGAAAGTCAAAGCCGTCACGGCCGCTTCGGCGTGGGGAGCCCTGTGCGCGATCTCGCTGCTGGGCAATCGCCGCCGATGAGCGCCACGGCCGCCCGGCGACCCGCCGGGAACCGTGACCGCCTCCGGGGTTTCGGGAAACGAACGTCCGGCATGCACCACAGTCGCGGCGGTCCCGAGCCGAGGGAGTGGACGCTGCGTCCCATGACGAGCGGATAGCCTGAAGTGGCCCAATCATGGCCATGAGAATTGTTCTCGCAATTCTTTCTGGCGCGGGCTTTCATGGTCAAATAAGTCCGGAACGGCCCCGGTGGGCCCGAAACATTGAGGAGCGGACATGGTCGGCGCCAGCACGCTGGAATCCGTGATCCGGGATCGTGGCCCGGCTGTGCTCGGAAGGGGCCGGCGATGACCGCGGTCGAGCGGGTGGTTCCGGCCGGCGCGGCCGAGGTGTTCGCGGTCTTGGCCGACGGCTGGTCGTACGGCGCGTGGGTGGTGGGCAATTCCCACGTGCGCGACGTGGATCCGCGGTGGCCGGAGGTGGGGACCCGGCTGCACCACCGTTCGGGGGCGTGGCCGGTCCAGGTCAACGACATCACGGTGGTGCGCGCGGTCGAGAAGGACCGCTTCCTTCGGTTGGCGGCCCGGCTGTGGCCGCTGGGCCAAGCGGAGATCGCACTCGAACTGCATCCCGCGGCCGGCGGGACGCGGGTCGTGCTGACCGAGGTCGTGACCGATGGCCCGCTGAAGATCGTGCCGGACCCGGTCCAGGCGGTGTTGTTCAAGCCCCGCAACACCGAAGCGCTGGCCAGGTTGTCGGATCTGGTGCAGGGACGCGGCGCGGCCCGATCGCACTAGCCCGATCGGGCTAGTGCGACCCGTGATCCATCGCGTGGTGCGTTGATGGTGGTCTCGCCGCGTCGGACCTCTTTCGAATAGCGCTTTGCTTCCCGCGCGGAAGTCAACGAGGAAATTGATCCCCTTGCTGGCGCCTCGGTGCCAGCAGTGACCCGGTGAACTGCGTCTTTCAGTTCCCGGTGAATCGCCTGCCGGTGAAACCCCCTGACTGGCAGAGTGGTCGAGTACAGGAGTGGGGGAATGCAGCATGCAACTGTCCTTGACGGCTGCGCAACACAGCATGTGGCTCGCTCAGCAGTTGGATCCGGTGAACCCGCGCTACAACCTGGCCCAGTACTTCGAATTCACCGTGGGGCTGGATCCGGCTACGCTGGAGCGGGCCTGGCGGCACACGGTGGCGGAAACCGGGACGCTGACCGCCACCATCGCCGACGGTCCCGTGCAGGTGCCGGGGCCGGTGCCGGAAAGCTCGTTCGCCCGGATCGACTTTCGCGCGCACGGCGACGCGATCGCCGCCGCTCACGAATTCATGCGGGACGAGCTCGCGAAACCGTTCGCGTTGCCCGGCGGGCCACTGTTCACCACGGTTCTCCTGCAGGTCGGGGACGAGCGCTTCCTCTGGTACCACCGATATCACCACGTCGTCATCGACGGCCGGGGCCTGAGCATGGTCGTCAAGCGAACGGCCGAGGTTTACCACTCGCTCATCGAAGGCGTCGGCCCCGGGCCATCCGCGTTCGGATCTCTGGAGTCCCTGCTGCGGCAGGAAGCCGGTTACCGTGCCGGTGCGGACTTCGTCGCCGACCGGGCGTTCTGGATCCGCCGGATGGCCGATCTTCCTTTCGTGCCAAGTCTTTCGCGTCGATCGGACACGCGATTGCTCCCCGCCGTGCGAAAAAGCGCGGCGCTGGAGCGCGCCCGTCCTGCCCGCTGGCGCCGAGCCGCGCGGGCCGCGGGGGCGAGCCTTCCCGCGATGCTGCTCGCCGCCGCCGCGGTGCTCCTGCGGCGGATGACCGGCGCGACCGACGTCGTCGTGGGGTTCGCGGTCGGAGCGCAGCACGACGCGGACGCGAACGTGCCCGCGTTCGTCGCGCACGTGCTTCCCATCCGGGTCGCGGTGCACGACGACATGCCGATCACGGCACTGATCGCCGACGCCGAACGGGAACTGCGCCTCGCGCTGGAGCACCGGCGCTACCGGGCGGAGGACCTCCGCCGTGATCTCGGCCGGACCGGGCCGGGTGAGCTGATCCCCGGGCTGACGATCAACATCCTGCCGTTCGACTACGCCCAGCGGTTCGGCCCGGCCCAAGCGGTGACGCACCAGTTCAGCCCCGGTCCCGTTGACGATCTGTCGGTCGGATTCCTGCTCCGGCCGGGCGGAGACCGGGTGCAGGCGTTCACCGACGGCAACTCGGCCCGGTACGACACCGGCGAAGTCGCCGCTCACCACGACCGGTTCCTCCGGGTGCTCGACATCATCGCCGGCACGGAAGGGGCCACCGCGGTGGGCGCGCTGGACATTCTCACCCCCGCCGAACGGGACCGCGTCGTCACCGAGTGGAACGACACCGCCACCGAGCCGTTGCCGGACAGGTGCGTCCACGAGGTCTTCGCCGGCCGCGCCGAACGTCACCCCGGCGCCCCCGCCGTCGTCTCCGCCGGAGAAACGCTCAGCTACGCGGACCTGCACCGGCGGTCGAACCGGCTGGCACACCGGCTCATCGCCGCCGGAGTGACGAGGGAGTCCCGGGTGGCGCTGCTGATGGACCGGTCGGTGGATCTGGTCGTAGCCATGCTCGCGGTGCTGAAGGCGGGTGGCTGCTACGTCCCGCTGCACCCCGGCTCGCCTCCCGGGCGGCTGCGCCGGGTGGCGGCGGATGCCGATGTCGTGGCGGTACTCACCGATCAGGGCAATCGAGCGGTGGCCGTCGCGACAGGCGTTCCGATCGTCGATGAGGACGACTCCGCCCCGGACACCCCGCCCGCGGTCGGGATGGACGCACGGCAGACGGCCTGCCTCATGTACACCTCGGGTTCCACCGGTACGCCGAAAGGCGTCGCGATACCGCACCAGGCCGTGGTCAGCCTTGCCCGCGACCACCGCTGGGACGCGCACCGGCGGATACCGCTGCACTCTTCCGTCGCCTTCGACGCCGTCACCTACGAAATCTGGGTCCCCCTGCTCACCGGGGGACAGGTCGTCGTCAGCACCGCGGAGCTGACGGCGTCGTCGCTCCGGCGACTGGTCGCCGGATCCGGCATCACCGCGGCCTTTGTGACCACCGCGCTCTTCAACCACTTCGCGGACGAAGCCCCGGACTCCTTCACCGGACTGCGCGAGATCTGGACCGGTGGGGAGCAGGCATCGCCGTCGGCGATCCGGCGCGTCCTGGAGCAGTGCCCGGACACGGCGGTCGTCCACGTCTACGGGCCGACCGAGTTCACCACCTTCGCGGTCAGCCAGGAACTTGCCGGGACCGACGCCGCACTGGTCCCGATAGGGCGGCCGATGGACAACAGCCGTGCGTACGTGCTGGACGATCGGCTGCGCCCGGTGCCACCCGGTGTCCCAGGGGAGCTGTACCTCGCGGGCGGCGGTGAGGCGCGGGGGTACCACGGAAGACCGGGGCCGACGGCCACCGCGTTCGTGGCCGATCCCTTCGCCCGCGGTACGGGCCGGATGTACCGCACCGGCGATCTGGTGGCCTGGACCAGTGCCGGGAGCCTGGAGTTCGTCGGCCGCGCTGACGACCAGGTCAAGATCCGCGGCCACCGGATCGAGCCCGGTGAGGTCGAGGCCGCCCTCGCCGCCCATCCCGCGGTACGCCGGGCCGCGGTGGTCGTCCGCACCGACCGGCCGGGGGAGAAGCGGCTCGTCGGGTACGTCGTGCTCGCCGGCGATAGCGCTGATAGCGCTGACAGCGCTGATAGCGCTGACGCGGTCCAGCTCCGCGAACACGTTCGGGCCGCGTTGCCGGACTACCTGGTTCCCTCGGCCGTCGTGGCGCTGCCCGAACTGCCGGTCACCGCCAACGGCAAACTGGACCGGGCGGCGCTGCCCGCCCCCGACTTCGCTGGGATGTCCGGTGCGGGGTCGCCGCGAAACCCGGTCGAGCAACGGTTCTGCGAACTGTTCGCCGAGGTGCTGGCCGTGCCGCGGGTCGGGGTCGACGACGGCTTCTTCGACCTCGGTGGCGACAGCATCATGTCGTTGCGGCTCATCGGGCGTGCCCGTGCCGCCGGGCTGGTGATCGAGCCGAGGGACGTGGCGCTGTGCCGGACTCCCGCCGGGCTCGCCAGGGTGGCCGGTGACGAACGGCCGCACCGCGGTGGCGAAGCGGGCGACGGTGTCGGCGCCTGCCCGCGAACGCCCATCATGGAGTGGTTCGCCGAGACCGGCGGGTCGCTGCGAGAATTCCACCAGTCGGTGCTGATCGACCTGCCGGAGGGCGTCGGCGAAGCCGAACTCGCCGCCGCGCTGCGCGTGCTGCTGGACCTGCACGACGCGTTGCGTATCCGTGCGGTCGACGGTGGCCTGGTCATCGAGCCGCGAGAGGCCGGGGCGGAACTGGCCTGCCTGCGCCGGGTCGAGCTGGCCGGACCGGACCCGCAGGCCGTGCTCGACCGGGAAAGCGCCGCCGCGCAAGCGGAACTCGACCCTGACGCCGGCGCGATCGTCCGGCTGGTGTGGTTCGACGCGGGCCCGGCTCGGCCAGGCCGGGTGCTGCTGGCGATCCACCACCTCGCGGTGGACGGGGTGTCCTGGCGCATCCTGATCCCCCAGTTCCTCGCCGCGGTGCGGGGAGTCCGGGTCCCCGAACCGGCCGGAAGCTCGTTCCGGTGGTGGGCGATCGCGCTGACCGAGCGAGCGCGGCAGCCCGAAGTCGTCGCGGAACTGCCCTACTGGCGCTCGGTACTGGACAGCACGGAGCCGGTGACGGGAAACCGCAGGCTGGACCCGTCGAGGGACCTGACCGCAACCGGTCGGGAGCTCACCTTGTCGCTGCCGCCGGAGGTCTCCGAACGCGTCCTGATCGACCTGCCCGCCGCGTTCCACTGCGGCGTCAACGACGTGCTGCTCACCGGCCTCGCGCTCGCGGTGACCGGGTGGCGCCGTCGTCGCGGGCAGGACGGTGCCGGTGTGCTCGTGGACTTGGAAGGGCACGGCCGCCAGGAGGCGGCGGCTCCGGGTGCCGACCTGTCCGCCACGGTCGGGTGGTTCACCAGCATGCACCCGGTGCGGCTCGATCCTGGCCGTGCCACGGGGGCGGACGCGCTGGAGCGGGTCAAGGAACAGCTCAGTACGGTTCCGGGCAACGGGATCGGCTTCGGCTTGCTGCGCTACCTCAACCCGGCCACCCGCGACGTGCTCGCCGCGCTGCCCGGTCCGCAGCTCGGGTTCAACTACCTCGGCCGGGTCGACGCGGGCCACACCTTCGACGGTGGCCGCCATCCCGACCTCCCGATGCGGCACGCGCTGGAGGTCAACGCGCTGGCGCAGCAGGGCGACGGCGGCCGGTGCCTGGTCGCGCACTGGTCGTGGCCGTCCGGAGTGCTGTCCGAAAAGGACGTCCGGGAACTGGCCGAGTCGTGGTTCCACGCCTTGCGCGACCTCAGCGGGCACCGCGCGGCACCCGCGCACTTCCCGTCCGACTTCCCGCTGGTGCGCGTCTCGCGGCAGGAGATCGAACGGTACGGCCCCGGGATCGCGGACATCCTGCCGATGACACCCCTGCAACAGGGACTGCTGTTCCACGCGCACGATCGCGTCGACGACGCGTACCTCGTCCAACTGCGGCTCGACGTCGAAGGCGACCTGGACCCGGTGGCGCTCCGCGCGGCGGGCGAGGCGCTCCTGGCCCGGCACCCGAACCTGCGGGCGGGCTTCCACGCCCGCGAGTTCGGCGACCCGGTGCAGATCGTGCCCGCCGCGGTCACCCTGCCGTTGACCGCCACGGATCTGTCCGATGTGGACGACGGTGATCGGGTGGCCGAACTGCTCGCCGCCGACCGCGCGGCCGGGTTCGACACCGGCTCGCCGCCACTGTTCCGCCTGACGCTGGTCAAGCTGGCGCACCGGCGGCACCTGGTCGTGCTGACCCACCACCACCTGCTGCTCGACGGCTGGTCGATGCCGTTGTTGCTGCGGGAGCTGTTCACCCTGTACGGCAAGGAAACCGAGCTGCCCGCGGCGCCGTCCTATCGCGACTACCTGGCGTGGCTCGGTGGTCAGGACCGGGTCTCGGCGAGCAGGGCCTGGCGGACCGCGCTCGATGAGCTTCCCGGTCCGGCGCTCGTGTCGCCGCCTCGAACGGCGAATGCGGCGGCCGGCACCCTGACGGTCGCCCTGTCGGAGGAGCAGACGGCACGCCTCGCCGACGCCGCCCGTGCGCACGGCGTCACCCTGAACACGGTGCTGCAGGCGGCACTGGCCGTGCTGATCGGCAGGCTCACCGGGCGCGAGGACGTCGTTTTCGGTGCCACCGTTGCCATCCGCCCGCCGCAGGTCCCCGGGATCGAGGACATGATCGGCCTGTCCATCAACACCGTGCCGGTGCGAGTCCGGACGGGCCGCGCCGAGCCGTGGTCCGGGTTGCTCGGGCGGCTGCGCGATGACCAGGCCGAGCTGATCCCGCACCAGCACCTCGACCTGCCCTCGATCCAGCGGCTGGCCGGGTGCGCGGACCTGTTCGACACCCTGCTCGTGTTCGAGAACTACCCGTTCGACGAGGACCGGCTGGCCGAGTTCGCGGACCTCCGGCTGCGGGACCTGCACGTCTCCGACGACACGCACTACGCGCTGACCCTCGCCGTCGTGCCGGGCAGGCGGTTGCGGCTGCGGCTCGGCCACCGCACCACCGAGCAGTTCGCGACCCAGTTCCTCGCCCGGCTCACCGGCCTGCTCGACACCGTCGGCGTCACTCCGGGGGAACCGGCCGCGCGCGCGAACGTCCTGCTGCCCGGTGAATACGACCGGGTGGTCCGCGACTGGAACGACACCGCGGCCGGGTACCCGGCCGAGCGGCCGGTGCCCGAGCTGTTCGCCGATCAGGTGGTGGCACGACCCGGCGCGCTCGCCGTGCTCTTCGACGGGGAAACGCTGTCGTACCGGGAACTCGACGAGTGGTCGAACCGGTTGGCGCACCGGCTGCGGGAACTCGGTGCCGGGGTCGAAGTCCCGGTGGCCGTCCGGCTGCCGAGATCGGCCGAACTCGCCGTCGCCGTGCTGGGCACGCTCAAGGCGGGTGGTGTCTACCTGCCTGTCGATCCCGAGTATCCGGCGGCAAGGGCCGCCTTCATGCTCGCCGACAGCTCCGCGCGCGTGGTGATCACCCTGCCGGGCGCCGCGGACCCGGTGCCCGATGGTGTCGTACCGGTCGTCCTGGACTCGCTGTCCGACTACCCGAGCACTCCACCCGAGGTGGTCGTTCCCCCGCCGGCGAGCGCCTACCTGATCTACACCTCCGGTTCCACCGGGCAGCCCAAGGCTGTCGCGGTGTCGCACCGGGCGATCGTCGGGCACCTGTGCTGGATGCGGACCGCGTTCGGGCTTCGCGCGGACGACCGGGTTCTGCAGAAGACGTCCATCGGGTTCGACGTCTCGGTCTGGGAACTGCTGTTGCCCCTGCTGACCGGCGCCGGACTCGTGCTCGCCAGGCCGGGCGGGCACCGTGACCCGGACTACCTGGCCCAGCTCATCCGCGGCCACGGGGTCACCACTGCCCACTTCGTACCCTCGATGCTCGGCGCGTTCCTCGATGCTCCCGCCGCCTCGGCGTGCACCGGGCTGCGGAACGTACTGAGCAGCGGCGAAGCCCTGTCCGCCGAGCTCGTCGAGCGCTGGTACCGCAGGCTCGACGTGCCGCTGCACAACCTCTACGGACCGACCGAAGCCGCCATCGACGTGACGTGGTGGCCGTGCCGCTCCGGTGTGCCCGCCGTGCCGATCGGCCGCGCGGTCGCCAACACGCGGTCGTACGTGCTCGACCAGGACCTGAGCCCGGTTCCGGTCGGGGTGCCAGGGGAGCTCTACCTGGCAGGGGACCAGCTCGCGACCGCCTACCGGGGGCGGCCCGGCCTGACCGCGTCGCGGTTCGTGGCGAATCCGTTCGAGGTGGACGCCCGGATGTACCGCACCGGCGACCTGGCGCGGTGGTCCGCCGAGGGGGAACTGGAATTCCTGGGCAGGGTGGACGATCAGGTCAAGATCCGCGGCAACCGGGTCGAGCCGGGCGAGGCCGAAGCAGTGCTGGCGGCGCATCCGGGGATCGCCGAGGTCGCCGTGCTCGCCGTCGGCGACCCGCCACAGCTGGTGGCATTCACCGTGCCCCGCGGGAAGGCGCCGGGGGAGGCGCGGTTGCGCGAGTTCGCGGCGGCGAGGCTGCCCGGGTACCTGGTGCCGTCGGCGTTCGTCACCGTGGACGCCTTTCCGGTGACCACCAACGGGAAACTCGACCGCACGGCCCTTGCCGCGCTGCGGCCCGCGATCGAGCGGGAGTACGCGGCACCTCGTGACGACGTGGAGCGGCTGCTGTGCGCCGTGTGGTCGGAGGTGCTCGGCATCGAGCGGGCCGGTGTCCACGACGACTTCTTCGCACTGGGCGGGGATTCGATCCGCAGCATGCGGGTGGTGTCGCGAGTCCGATCCGGCCTCGGCGTCGAACTGTCCCCGCGCGCGGTGTTCGACCATCCGACCCCCGCCGGTATCGCCGAGGTGGTCGCCGGGCTGCGCGCGGAGCGCGAGACGCTCGTGCCGCGTGCCCACCGGTCCGACGTGCCGCTGTCCTTCGCACAGGAACGGCTCTGGTTCCTCGACCAGCTCGCACCGGGCGGCGTGGAGTACAACCTCAGCATCGGCTGGCGGCTGACCGGCACGCTGGACCCCGCCGCACTCCGGGTGGCGGTGGACGGCCTCGTGTCGCGGCACGGCTCGCTGCGCACGACGTTCGGGCAAGTCGACGGCCGTGGTGTCCAGGTGGTGCACGACGCGGTCACCGTGCCGATCCGCGCGATCGATCTGTCCAATGTGGACGAACCGCGCCGCGCGGGCGAACTCGACCGGATACTGGACGCGGAGTCGGCGACGCCGTTCGACCTGCGGACCGGGCCGCTGCTGCGCCTGCTGACGGTGTGCACGGCCGAGGACGAGCACGTGCTGGTGATGTCGGCGCACCACATCATCACGGACGGCTGGTCGATGGAGATCATGACCGGTGAACTGGGCACACGCTACGACGCGGCGGTTGCCGGGGAACCGGCACGGTTGCCGGAACTGCCGTTGCGGTACACCGATTACACGCTGTGGCAACGGGATCGGTGGCGCACCGACCCCGAGGGCGGGCTGGCGTACTGGCGTTCCCAGCTGGCCGGGGTCGTCCCGGTCGAGCTGCCGACGGACCGGCCGCGGCCGCCGGTCCGGAGTGCGGCCGGGGCGCTGCACCCGTTCAGCGTCGGCGAGGAGCTGACCTCGGCGCTGCTGGCGCTGGGCAGGGCCAACGGCACCACGTTGTTCATGACCGTGGCGGCGGTGACCCAGGTGCTGCTGGCGCGCTACAGCGGCGAGCGGGACATCTCGATCGGGACGGCGACCGCGGGCAGGGACCGGGTGGGGCTGGAAGATCTGGTCGGCTTCTTCGTCAACACCCTCGTGCTGCGGTCGGACATCGACGAGTCGCGTACTTTCGCCGAGCTGCTCACCGGTGTCGGCGAGACCGTGCGGGCCGCCTACGCGCACCAGGACGTGCCGTTCGGCAAGCTGGTCGAGGAGCTCAATCCCGAGCGGGACACCAGCGGGACTCCGCTGGCGCGGGTCATGCTGGGGATGCGGGACGCCCCGTCCGCCGGGTTCGCCCCGGCCGGTCTGCGGGCGCGGGAGTTCCGCCTGCCGCGGCGAGCCACGCAGTTCGAGCTGGGCTTCCACTTCGAACGGCGGCCGGACGGCACGCTCGACGCGGTGGTGCAGTACAGCACCGAACTGTTCGATGTGGACACCATCCGCCGGATGACCGGACACCTGGTGCTGCTGGCCGAACACGTGACCGCGAACCCGGACCGGTCACTTCGCGAGATTCCGCTGCTCACCGGCGAAGAACGCCACCGGATGCTCGTGGAGTGGAACGACGCCTGCCCGTGGGTGCGTCCCGCGACGATGCCCGCGTTGTTCGAAAGCAGGGCGGCGTCGGCACCCGACGCGCCGGCGGTCGTCGACGATCGGGTCCGGCTGACCTACCGCGAACTCGACGATCGCGCCAACCGAGTGGCTCGCTGGCTGATCAGCCTCGGTGTGGGGCCCGAGGACGTGGTCGCGGTGGCGATGCCTGCCTCGGCGGACCTGGTGACCGCGCAGCTCGCCGTCTGGAAGGCCGGTGCGGTGTACCTGCCGATCGACTCCGGCTACCCCGACGAGCGGATCGCCTTCATGGTGTCCGATTCGGCCGCACGGATGCTGCTGGCGGACCCCGCCGTCGCGGACCGCCTGCCGGGACCCGTTACCCCGTACCCGTCGCCGGGCGATCTCGGCGACTCCGCGGCGCCCGTCACCGACGAGGACAGGGTGTCCCCGTTGCGCGTGGACAACACGGCCTACGTCATCTACACCTCGGGCTCCACCGGGCGGCCCAAGGGCGTCGTGGTCCAGCACACCGGGCTCGCCGCGTTGGCCGCGGGCTTCGGCGGGCACATCGGGGCCGGGCCGGGGACCCGCGTCCTGCAGTTCGCCTCGCCGAGCTTCGACACCTCGATCGACGATCTCTGCCGCGCACTGGTGTCCGGCGCGTGCCTGGTGCTGGCCGACCGCGAGCACCTGGCTCCTGGCGCGCCGCTGGCCGAGACGATCACCCGGTACGCCATCACCCAGGTGACCTTGCCACCCGCGGTGCTCCGGGCACTGCCTGCCGGATCACTGCCGTCCGATGTCACGCTGGTGAGCGCGGGCGAGGCGTTGCCGGCCGAGCTGGCGACGGTGTGGTCGGGCGGGCACCGGGTGGTGAACGCCTACGGCCCGACGGAGACCACGGTCTGCGTCCTCGCGAGTGCGCCGCTGACCGGGGACGACCCCGTCCCGCCCATTGGCAGGCCGGTCACCGGCAACCGGGTGTACGTGCTGGACGACCACCTCCGCCCGGTGCCGCCGGGGGTGCGCGGTGAGCTTTACGTCGCCGGTCCCGGGCTGGCGCGCGGATACCTCGACCGCCCCGGCCTGAGCGCCCAGCGCTTCGTGCCGTGCCCGTTCGGCCCGGCCCCTGGCGCGCGAATGTACCGGACCGGGGACGTCGTGGCCTGGCTGCCCACTGGCGAGCTGATCTTCCACGGGCGCGTCGACACGCAGGTGAAGGTGCGCGGCTACCGGATCGAACCGGGCGAGATCGAGGCGGCACTGCGGACGCACCCGGACATCGCCGATGCGGCGGTGATCGCGGCCGCCGGCCCCTCCGGCAGGCGGCGGCTGGTCGGCTACCTCGTCGCGGGCGGGGACGGGCCGTCGCCGGAGGAGGTACGGCTCCACCTGGCGAGCTCGCTGCCGGGCCACATGGTGCCCCCGGTGTTCGTCGTGCTCGACCGGCTTCCCCTGACGACATCGGGAAAACTCGACCGCGCCGCCCTGCCGTACCCCGGCGAGGCCGCCGCCAGAACCGACCGCGCCCCGCGCGACGACCGCGAGCGAATCCTTTGCGGACTGTTCGCCGAAGTGATCGGCATCCCGGGGGCGGGGCCGGAGTCGAGCTTCTTCGCGCTCGGCGGCGACAGCATCCTGCTGATCGACCTGATCGGCAGAGCACGGGCGGCCGGGCTGGTCGTCACCGTCGCCGATGTGCTGCGGCACAAGACCGTTGCCGCCCTCGCCGCCGTCGCGACCACGGCGGCTCCAGCCGTGGAGCGGACGGAAGCGGACGAACCGCTGATCAGCGTGAGCCAGGCCGAACTCGACGAGTTCGCCGTCAGGCTGGCAGCACCGGAGGAGCGAAGGTGACCCAGGGGATCGAGGACGTGCTACCGCTGTCGCCGTTGCAGGAGGGACTGCTGTTCCACTCCCGCTACGACGAGGACGGTGTCGACGTCTATGTCGTCCAGATCGGCGTCGACCTCGACGGCGAGGTGGACGCGGACCGCCTGCGGCTCGCGGCCGAGGCGCTGCTGCGCAGGCACCCGAACCTGCGCACCGCCTTCCTGGAGCGGAAGTCGGGGGAACCGGTGGCGGTGATCCCGCGCTCGGTGGAACTGCCGTGGCAGGTGGTCGACCTGACCGGGCTCGGTGCCGCGGAACAGGCCGGAGCGCTGGACGAGGTGATGGCGGCCGACGGCGCGCGCGGGTTCGACGTGACCCGGCCGCCACTGATCAGGTACACGCTGGTCAGCCTGGCGCCGAACCGCTGCCGCCTGGTGCAGACCAGCCATCACCTGCTGCTGGACGGCTGGTCGGGGCAGTTGCTGTTCCGCGAGCTCTTCGCGTTGTACGGCAACGGCGGCGACGAGACCCGGTTGGCGCCCGCGACCCCGTACCGGTCCTATCTCGGCTGGCTGGCCGGGCAGGACAAGGCCACGGCAAGGGAGGCCTGGCGCGCTGCTCTGTCCGATGTGGACGAGCCGACCCTGGTGGCGCCACCGGAACAGGGCAGGGCGGGGCAGCTCACCGGAACGGTTTGGCTGCCGCTGTCGCGTGCACTCACCACGGCCATCGGCGACGTGTGCCGTCGGCACGACCTGCGGCTCAACACGCTCGTACAGGCGGCGTGGGGTGTCCTGATCGGCTCACTGACCGGGCGGACCGATGTCACGATCGGCATGACGGCCTCCGGGCGGCCACCCGAGATCGAGGGTGTCGGCAGCATCGTGGGGCTGCTGGCCAACACCGTGCCCGCGCGGATCCGGTTCGACCCGCGGGAACCGCTGCGCGCCATGCTCACCCGGCTGCAGCACGAGCTGTCCGAGCTGCTCGTGCACCAGTACCTCGGCCTGACCGAGATCCAGCAGGTGGCGGGGACGCGTGAGCTGTTCGACACGGCGGCGGTGCTGGAAAACTATCCGACGGACCCGGCCGCACTGGCCGGTCCGGCGCCGGGGATCACGGTGTCCGGGGTGACCGGACGCGACGGCGCGCACTACCCGCTGGCGCTGATGGTGATGCCGGGTGAGGAGCTGCTGCTGCGGGTCGACCACAAGCCCGAGCTGTTCGATCGCGCGGCGGCCGAGGCGATCACCCGTCGGCTGAAGAACTTCTTCGAAGCCGTCGTGTCCGATGTGGACAGCCCGGTCGGTGTGGTCGACCTGTTGCCGGACGCCGACCGCGAAACCGTTCTCGTCGCGTGGAACGACACCGGCCGCGACCTCCCCGCGCGGTCCATCGTGGAGTTGTTCGAGGCGACCGCCGATCGCGGGCCCGACGCGACGGCGCTCGTGGGTGACGGGTTTTCGCTGACCTTCGGCGAACTGGACGAGCGCGCCAATCGCCTGGCGCACCGGCTGATCGGTCTGGGCGTGCGGCGCGACGAGCCGGTCTGCCTGTGCGCCGAACGGGGTGTGGGGTTCGTCGTGTCCGCGCTGGCGGTGCTGAAGGCGGGCGGCGCCTACGTGCCGCTCGATCCGTCCTATCCGCGCGAGCGCCTCGCGTTCATGGTGTCCGACACCCGGAGCAGGCTGGTGCTCGCCGAGCGGCACCTGCTCGAGCGCCTGCCGGACCGGTCGGGCCGGATCGTCGTACCGGAAGACGGAGAAACCGAGGCCTTTCCGTCGACCAGGCCCGGTATCCGGCCTGCCGCGAACAACGCCGCGTGCGTGCTGTACACCTCCGGTTCGACCGGGACTCCCAAGGGTGCCGTGCTCGGGCACGAGGCCATCGTGCGGCTCGCCTGGGCACCGGTCTTCGTCGACGTCGAGCACACGGATGTGGTGCTGCACATGGCATCCCTGTCCTTCGACATCTCGGTGACCGAGCTGTGGACCGGTTTGCTCAACGGCGCCGGCGTCGCGGTCTTCCCGCCGGGGATTCCGTCGGTGGCCGAGCTGGGTGCCTTCTGCCGCGCGCACGGCGTCACCACTTCGTACCTGCCGAGCGGCCTGTTCCACGAGATCGTCGACGCCGACCCCGGCGCGCTGGCCGGGCTGCGCCAGGTGGTCCCCGGCGGGGACGTGCTTTCCCCGGCACACTGCGCCACACTGGCCGAGCGGTGCCCGGATCTTCGTGTCGTCAACGGATACGGGCCGACCGAGGTGAGCGGCCTTTCCTGCTGCCACACCTACGATCCGGCCACCGCGACGGGCGGCCCGATCCCGGTCGGCGGGCCGATTCAGAACACCAGGGCCTACCTGCTCGACGCCGAGCTGCGGCCGGTCGCGATCGGGGCGACCGGCGAGGTGTACCTCGCCGGCGAGGCGCTGGGCCGCGGGTACGTGCACCGGCCCGGCCTCACCGCGGCGACCTGGGTGGCCGGCCCGTTCGGCCCCGCCCCCGGTGGGCGGATGTACCGGACCGGCGATCTGGCCAGGTGGGACGAGCACGGCCGGTTGTGCTTCGTCGCGCGGACCGGCGACCAGGTCAAGATCCGCGGCTTCCGGATCGAGCCGAGCGAGATCGAGGCCGCCTTGGACGCCCATCCTGGTGTGGCGCATTCCGCCGTCGTCGTCCGCGAGGACACGCCGGGCGACAAGCGCCTGGTCGGCTACGTCGTCCCGGCCGGTGCGCCGGACGTCGACGCCGAACTGGCGCGGGCGCAGATCGAGGAGTGGCGCGGCGTCTACGACGCGGTGACGAATCCCGATCCGTTCGCCCACGAACTGGGGGAGAACTTCTCCGGCTGGGAGTCCAGCTACGATGGCAGGCCGATCCCGCTGGAGGAGATGCGGGAATGGCGGGCGGCGCGCATCGACCGGATCCGGGAGCTGCGGCCGCGGCGGGTGCTGGAACTCGGCGTCGGCACGGGACTGCTGCTGGCCGAACTCGCGCCGGACTGCTCGGCCTACTGGGGCGTGGACTTCTCCGCTCCGCTGATCGAGACGCTCCGCGCGCAGGTGGCCAGGCGCCCCGATCTCGCGGACCGCGTGGAGTTGCGCACCCAGGCGGCCGACGAGGTCGACGGCCTGCCGACGGGGTTCTTCGACACGGTCGTGCTGAACTCCGTGGCGCAGTACTTCTCCGACCACGAATACCTCGCCGAGGTGATCGAGCGCGCGGTGGGGCTGCTCGTGCCCGGTGGCGCCATGTTCATCGGCGACCTGCGCAATCCGCGCACCCGCCGGTACTTCCACACCGCCGTCCGGCTCGGCAGGGCCAAGGACTCCGGCGAGGCGGGCGCGCTGCGCCGGGTGATCGAACAGGATGTGCTGCTGGACAAGGAACTCCTCGTCGCCCCGGAGTTCTTCACCGCGCTCCGCCGCCGGGTCGCCGCGATCGGCGGCGTCGACATCCGGCTGCAACGCGGCACCCACCACAACGAGCTGACCCGCCACCGCTACGACGTCGTCCTGCACCGGAAGCCCACCGGGGCCCTGGTGTCCCTGAGCGACCTGCCACGGGTCCGCTGGGGCCGCGACCTCACCGATCTCGACCGGCTGGCCCGGATGCTGGCCGAGGCGGACGGCGGGCTGCGGGTCACCGGCGTGCCCAACCGGCGACTGGCCGTCGAAGTGGCCGCCACCAAGGAACTCCAGGCAGGGACCGGTCTCGGCAAGGTACTGGACGTGGCCCGCGGGCTGACCGCCGCCGATGCCGGGGCGGTGGACCCGGAGTCCCTGCACGCGCTCGGAGACCGGCTCGGCCACTGGGCCGGGACGACGTGGTCGGCGGCCGAGGCGGAGCTGGACGCCGTGTTCGTGCCCACCTCGCGGATCGGATCGCGCGCGCCGGTGGACGTGTACCGCGCGGCCGATTCCGGTGACCACCCGCTGTCGCACTACACCACCCGCCCCGCCGCTTCCCTGGAAACCGCCGGCCTCACCGAGTCGCTGGCGGGGCACCTGCGCGAGCGGCTGCCGGACCACATGCTGCCGGAGGCGATACTGCTCCTTGACGAGTTTCCGTTGAACCCCAACGGAAAACTCGATCGACGGGCGTTGCCAACCCCGGAGTTCGGCCTCACCGAGAGCACCAGGGGGCCGCGCACCCCGCGCGAAGAAATCCTGTGCGGACTGTTCGCCGAGGTGCTCGGCGTTCCCTCGGTCGGCGTCGACGACGGCTTCTTCGATCTGGGCGGGCACTCGCTGCTGGCCACCAGGTTCGTCAGCAGGGCGCGGACGGTGCTCGACGCCGAGTTGAAGGTCCGCGACGTGTTTCAGTCGCCGACCGTGGCCGAGCTGAGCAGGCTGCTCGACGATGTCGAGGTCGCGCGCATGCCGTTGCGCCGTCGTCCGCGACCGGAACACCTGCCGCTCTCGTCCGCGCAACGCCGGCTCTGGTACCTGCAGCAGCTCGACGGGATCGGCCCGGCGTACAACATGTTCTGGAGCCTGCGGCTGACCGGCTCGCTCGACCGGTCCGCGCTCGGCGCGGCGCTGGGCGACGTGGTGGACCGGCACGAGGTGCTGCGGACGATCTTCCCGCAGACCGGCGGCATCCCGGCACAGGTGGTCGGAGAACCGTCCGTGGAACTGCACGTGGCGGCCGCGACCGAGGAGGATCTGCCCGGCAGGCTCGCCGACGCCGCGCGGCACGAGTTCGACCTCGGCCGCGAAACGCCGCTGCGGGTGCACCTGTTCGTCCTCGGCGCGGACACCACCGTGCTCTTCGGCGTCTGGCACCACATCGCGGGCGACGGGTGGTCGCTGGTGCCGTTCTTCCGCGACCTGTCCGAGGCCTACGCCGCGCGGTGCGCGGGCGAAGCCCCGGCGTGGTCGCCGTTGCCCGTCCAGTACGTGGACTACACCCTGTGGCAACGTGACCGGCTCGGCACCGAGGACGACCCCGGCAGCCTGCTCTCGCGGCAGCTGGCGTTCTGGCGTACCGCGCTGGCCGGGCTGCCGGACGAGATCACCCTGCCCGCCGACCGGGACCGCCCGCCGGTCGCCGATCACCGGGGTGCCGTCGAGACCTTCGAGTGGCCGTCACGGGTCAAGCGGGGCGTCGCCGAACTCGCGCGGCAGACCGGGACGACGCCGTTCATGGTCCTGCAGGCCGGGTTGGCCGCGCTGCTCAGCCGGATGGGGGCGGGGACCGACATCCCGATCGGCAGCCCGATCGCGGGGCGCACCGACGACGCGCTGACGGATCTGGTCGGCTGCTTCCTCAACACACTGGTGCTGCGCACGAACACCGCGGGCGACCCGACCTTCCGGGAGCTGGTCGGCCGCGTGCGCCGGACCGTGCTCGCCGCGTACGACAACCAGGACGTGCCGTTCGAGCAGCTGGTGGAAGCGCTCAACCCGCGCCGTTCCCAGACGCGCCACCCGCTGTTCCAGGTCATGCTCACGGTGCAGAACAACCCCCGGCCCGAGTTCGAGCTGCCCGGCCTGCGCTGGGAACCGCAGCCGGTCGAGCTGAACACGGCGAAGCTCGATCTGTCCATCGAGGTCACCGAACAGGCAGACGCGCTGGCCTGCGTCGTGTCCTACCGCACCGACGTGTTCACCGGCGCGGGAGTGCGGATGCTCATGGACCGGCTGCACCGCGCACTGCTCGACTGGACCGGCGACCCCGAGCAGCGCATCGGGAAACTGGACCTGCTGGAGGACGGGGAACGGCGCCGGCTGCTCGGCGGGACGCTGGAGGGCATGCCGCCGGCGCACACCCTGACGGAGCTGTTCGAAGCGCGCGTGGCCGCCGCGCCGACGGCCGTCGCCGTGGTGTGTGACGGAAACCGCCTGACCTACGCCGAGCTCGACGATCGCGCGAACCGGCTGGCCCGCCTGCTCGCCGATCGCGGTGTGGGCCCCGAGCGCAGGGTGGGCCTGCTGCTGCCGAGATCGCCCGACCTGGTGGTCGCGATCCTCGCCGTGCTCAAGGCGGGCGGGGCCTACGCGCCGATCGACCCGGACTACCCCGAGGAGCGGATCTCGTTCCTGCTCGGCGACATTCGTCCCGAGGTCGTGGTCGCGACCCGCCCGGTGTCCGGTGTGGACACTGTCGTGCTGACCGACGCCGCCTTGGATCGCCTGCCCGACGAAGGCTTCGCCTCTCGCTGCACACCGGACAACGCCGCGTACGTCATCTACACCTCGGGTTCGACGGGCACCCCGAAGGGTGTCGTGGTGACCCATCGCAATGTGGTGCGCCTGTTCGACTCGGCAAGGCGGCACTTCGACTTCGGCGCCGACGACACGTGGACGCTGTTCCATTCCTACGCCTTCGACTTCTCCGTGTGGGAACTGTGGGGACCGCTGCTGCACGGTGGCAGGCTCGTGGTC
Organism: Amycolatopsis minnesotensis; assembly: GCF_039529815.1. NCBI lineage: Bacteria > Bacillati > Actinomycetota > Actinomycetes > Pseudonocardiales > Pseudonocardiaceae > Amycolatopsis > Amycolatopsis minnesotensis. The sequence continues at coordinate 225,235 of NZ_BAAANN010000011.1, forward strand.
GTGCCACGGGAAACCAGCCGGTCGCCCGCGGACTTCGTCGAACTGGTGCGCGCGGAGCGGGTGACCGTGCTGAACCAGACGCCGTCCGCGTTCTACCAGTTCGCCACCGCGGAGAAGGAGTCCCCGCTCGGCGAGCACGCGCTGCGGTACGTGATCTTCGGCGGGGAAGCGCTGGGGCTCAACCGGTTGCGGGAGTGGTTCGAGCGTCACGGGGAGGGTGCACCGGAACTGGTGAACATGTACGGCATCACCGAGACCACCGTGCACGTCACCCGGCTCCGGCTGGACGATCGGACCTGCGCGGACGAGAGCGGGAGCCTGCTCGGCGAGGCGCTCGGCGACCTGCGGGTGTACCTGCTGGACCAGCGGCTCCGCCTGGTTCCGCCAGGGGCGCAAGGGGAGGTCTACGTGGCGGGGGCGGGACTCGCGAGGGGCTACCACGGCAGGCCCGCGCTGACCGGCTCCCGATTCGTGGCCGATCCGTTCGCGGCAGGCGGAACCCGCATGTACCGCAGCGGAGACCTCGCGCGCAGGCGCGCCGACGGGGCACTGGAGTACCGCGGCCGGTCGGACGACCAGGTCAAGGTGCGGGGTTTCCGGATCGAACCCGGCGAGATCGAGTCCGTGCTCGGCGGGCACCCGGCGGTGTCACAGGTGGTGGTGCTGCTGCGAGAGGACGAGCCCGGCACGCGCCGCCTGGTCGGATACGTGGTGCCGTCCGGGCAGCCGCCCGCGCCGCCGGAGTTGCGTGAGCACGCCGCGCGGAGCCTGCCGGGTCACATGGTGCCTGCCGGTTTCGTGGTACTGGACCGGCTTCCGTTGACGTCAAACGGAAAGCTCGACCGGGACGCGCTGCCTGCCCCGGATTTCGGCGCACTCGACTCCGGCGGGCGGGCCCGCGACGAGACCGAGGCGATCCTGTGCGGGTTGTTCGCGGAAGTGCTCGGGCTGCCCGAGGTCGGTGTCGACGGCGGCTTCTTCGATCTCGGTGGCGACAGCATCCTGTCGATCCAGCTGGTCAGCAGGGCGTGGGAGGCCGGCCTGACGATCTCGCCCCGCGATGTGCTCGTCCGGCAGAGCGTCGCCGGTCTCGCCGAGGTCGCCCGATCACACGACGGAGCGGGTTCGGCGACCGCGGACGATCCGGTGGGGACGGTGCCCGCGACACCGATCATCGCGCGCCTCGCCGAGCTGGGTGGCCCGATCGAGCAGTACAACCTCGCCATGCTCGTCCGCGTCCCGGCCGGGCTTTCGCGAACCGGGCTGCTGACCGCGCTGGGCACACTGCTGGACCGGCACGACGCGCTGCGGTCGCGGCTCGACCGCACCGGCGGCTGGACGCTGGAGATCGGGGCTCGGGGGACGGTGTCCGCGGCGGACCTGCTGCACCGGGTCGACATGTCCACTTCGGACAGATCTGACCCGGCAACCGGGGCGGTGGATCCCGCGCTGATGTCGGCCGAGTTCGCCGCGGCGCAGCGGCGGCTCGCGCCGGACTCGGGCGTGATGGTCCAGGCGGTCTGGTTCGACGCCGGGGACGAACGGCCCGGCAGGCTGCTGATGATGGCCCACCACCTGGTGATCGACGCGGTGTCCTTGCGGGTGCTGATCGGCGAGCTGGGTGTGGCCGGTGACGCGGTGGTCTCGGGCGTGCCCGGGCGGCTGCCGCCCCCGGCCACCTCGGTACGGCGATGGGCGCGGGAGCTGGAAGCGCAGGCGAGCAGCCAGGCCAGGATCGCCGAACTGCCGTTGTGGACCGAGATCCTCCGACGGCCCGGCCCGCCGCTTGGCGGCAGGGAACTGGATCCGGCGCGCGACGTGATGACGGCGGGCCGCGGTTTCGTCCTCCGGCTGCCCGCCGACCGCACCCGTGCCCTGCTGACCGCGGTGCCCGCGGCCTTCGGCGCGGGCGCGCACGACGCGCTGCACACCGCGCTGGCACTCGCGGTCGCGCGGTGGCGCACCGGGACCACCACCGGACTGCTGGTCGACCTGCAGGGGCACGGCCGCGACGCGATCTCGCCCGGCCTTGACTGCTCACGCACCGTCGGCTGGCTGGTGAACGTCTTCCCAGCCTGGTTCGATCCCGGGGACATCGGATGGGACGAGGTGCTCGCGGCCGGACCGGCGCTGGGTACCGCGGTGCGGCGGGTACGGGACCAGCTCCGTGCCCTGCCGGACAACGGGCTGGGGTACGGGATGCTGCGCTACCTGAACCCGCGTACCCGGCCCCAGCTCGCCGCCTTGCCCCAGCCGAGGCTCAAGTTCAACTACCTCGGCCGGTTCACGGTCGCCGATGACGCGCAGAACTGGGCGCCGACGGCCGAACTGGCCGGCGTCCTGGGTGGCGGGCAGGACGAGGGCATGCGGGTGTCGCACGCTCTCGAGTCCACTGTGTACATCGCAGGACAAGCGGGGCGCGCCGAACTGACCGCCTTCTGGGGCTGGCTGGACGGGGTGCTCGCCGAAGACGCGGTGCGGAAGCTGGCCGAGTACTGGATGGCCGCACTGGAAGCCATCGTCACCCTTGCCGAAACGGAAGAATGACATGTTGATCCTTTCTTTCAAAGAAGGGCATGACAGCGCGGTCGCCGCACTCGAGGACGGCAACCTGCTGTTCCTGCTGGAGTCCGAAAAGGACTCCTTCCCGCGGTACAACTCGCTCACCGCCGAGATACTGATGACCGCGCTGGAACGGCTCGACCGGCTCCCCGACGTGGTCTGCATCGGCGGCTGGGTGAAGGGCAACTGCTCGGTGGAGCGGCAGTCCCAGACCGGCTACTTTGGCGTCGGCCCCGGCTCGGTCACCGACGTGCCCGGCACCATGTTCGGCCACCCGGTGCGGCGGTTCTCCTCCACGCACGAACGGTCGCACATCATGAGCGCGCAGGGGCTCGCGCCGGTGCCTGCCGGACACCCGGTCTACCACCTGGTGTGGGAGGGCAACATCGGCTCCTTCTACCGTGCCGACGAACGCGGCGAGGTCACCCACCTGCGCCAGGTGCTGGCCGATCCCGGCAACAAGTACGCCTACCTGTTCGCCCTCGCCGACCCGAAGTTCCCGGCGAACAAGGGTTTGCTCCGGCTGCAGGACGCGGGCAAGCAGATGGCGCTGACCGGATTCGCCGAACCCGGCGGGCCGGACCGGGCCGAGCGGGAGCTGATCGACTTCATCCTCGCTCAGGACGGGATCATCCTCAACCTGGGCAAGGACGAGATGTCCTGGTCGCCGTACCTCGACATCGGCGTGGAGTCGCAGGCGTACAAGAACGTCGCGGCCAAGCTGTCGGACGCCATCTTCGAGCGCTTCCACGAATACGCGGCCGAGCACCTCACCGAAGGGCTGCCGCTGCTGATCTCCGGCGGCTGCGGGCTCAACTGCGAATGGAACCGCCGCTGGCGGGAGTGCGGGCTGTTCCCGGAGGTCTTCGTGCCCCCGTGCCCGAACGACAGCGGTTCCGCGCTGGGCACGGCCATCGACGCGCAACTCCACTACACCGGTTCCGCGTCCGTGTCATGGGACGTCTACGCCGGTGACCCGTTCGTCGAGGACACGGCCTTCGACCCGGCCGAGTTCCACCGCCGTCCGCTCGACTTCGCCGAAGTGGCGAAGTTCCTCGCGGACGGCAACATCATCGCCTGGGCCGGCGGCCGGTGGGAGATGGGGCCGCGCGCGCTGGGCAACCGGTCGATCCTGGCCGCCCCGTTCGGCCAGGAGACCACGACCCGGCTGAACAAGATCAAGCAGCGGGAGGGGTACCGGCCGATCGCGCCGATCTGCCTGGAGTCGGATGCGGCCCAGTGGTTCGAAGGCTCGGTTCCGGACCCGTACATGCTCTACTTCAGCAGCGTGCGCTCGGACCGGCTGCGCGCGGTGACCCATGTGGACGGGACCGCGAGGGCGCAGACCGTGACACCGCGGCAGAACCCGCGCATGGCCGCCCTGCTGGCGGCGTTCCGCGAAATCACCGGATTCAGCGTGCTGTGCAACACCTCGCTGAACTTCTCCGGCCGCGGCTTCATCAACCGGACCAGCGATCTCATCGAATACGGCGAACAGCACGGCCTGGACGGGTACGTCGTGGAGGACGCGTTCGTGACCCGCCGGACGGCATAGGAGGGGCTCATGGACCAGGCAGTAACGGGGCGGCGGGGCGGCGCGGAGTTCTTCCACTTCGCGGAGCGGGACGAATTCGATCCCGCTCTCGTCGTGGAGGTGCTCCGCGGGCAGCGACTCGGCGTGCTCTTCCGGGACGTCATCCCGGCCGGCGCCAGGAAGAACACCACGGCAAAGTTCTGGGACAGCCCGAGCAGGCGGCACCGGCCGGGCGAGCCGTCGCACTACGTCGGCGCCTACCACTGGAACAAGCCGGTGCGGACCTATCTCGCCGAGGCGGCGGAGGTCCGCGCGGATGTCGAGGAGATCCTCGACGTGCCCGATTCCCCGTGGAAGTCCTTCCGGGACGGGCTTTCCGGTGAACTGGCCAAGGACTCGGCGACCCTGCGTGCCGCCGGGATGGACGGGGCCGCCGCCTGTCCCGCGCTGCTGCGGGCGTGGACCGGCGCCGGGGCGTTCTCCCTTGCGCCGCACGACGATCTGGCGCAGTGCCGTGACCCGCGGCAGGCCGGTTTCGAGATCCAGCGGGCGGTGGACCGCGAGATCTGCGCGGTGAACATGTGCGTCGAGCACGAGGAGGGCGGTCGGCTGGTGCTGTGGGACATCAGGCCGGACGACGAATGCCGGGCACGGCTGGGACTCGAGCACACCGGATTCGGTTACCCCGCCGAACTGCTCGAACCCTTCGACGAACTCCGGCTCGACATCCGCCAGGGTGACGTCTACGTCTTCAACGGCGCCCACGTCCACGCCGTCGACGAAACACACGGCAACCGGACCAACATCTCCTTTCTGATGGGTTTCGTCGACGAGCGGACGGTCGTCACCTGGACGTGAGCACGCGCTCCGGATCCGATCACCATGCGACGGGAAGCCGGTCGACGCCGTGCACGGCCGTCATGCTGCGGAAGGGAATGTCCGCCGGATCGAGATCGAGCCGGAGCCGGGGGAAACGCCGTAGCAACGCCGGCAGCGCGATCCGGAGTTCCAATCTGGCCAGCGGCGCGCCGATGCAGTGGTGGATGCCGTGGCCGAAAGCCACGTGACCGACCGGTTTCCGGGAAATGTCGAAATCGTCCGGGGCGGGGGAGAGACCGGGGTCCCGGTTGGCCATCGGCAGCGACGGGACCACCAGATCGCCGGTGCGCATTTCCCGCCCGCCGACGACGGTGTCCGCGGTGACGGTCCGGGGCAGGCCGGAGTGCACCGGGGTGAGGAAGCGGAGCAGTTCTTCGACAGCATCGTCGACACACTGGGGCTCGTCGCGGATCGCGGCCAGCTGCCCCGGATGTTCGAGCAGGAGCGCGGTGCCCGCGCCCAGTGCGCTGGCGGTGGTCTCATGTCCCGCGATCAGCAGCACGAGGGCGATACCGACCAGTTCGTCGTGGCTGACGTCCTCGTCGTGTTCGCGGATCAGCATGCCGATCAGGTCGGCACCGGGAGCACCGCGATGCCGGTCGACGAGTTCGCTCAGGTAGGAGCGCAGCGCGAGGAACGCTTCGAACCGCTCTTGCCGTGAGGCGGTGAGCCGAAGCTGCACCGCCGACAACTGCTGGAACAGCTCCCGGTCGGCGTAGGGGACGCCGAGGAGTTCGCAGATGACCAGGGAGGGGATGGGCAGCGCGAAGCTCTGGACGAGGTCGACCGGCGGGCCGGCGTCCCGCATGTCGTCGAGAACTTCGTCGATGGCGGCCCGCACGCGAGGCTCCAGCGCGCGCATCCGGCGCATCGTGAACTCCGGAGCGAGCAGCCGGCGCAGGCGGGTGTGGGCGGGCGGGTCCTGCCCGACCAGGAATGACGCCGCGTCGGCGAACTGCCGCTCGCCGGTGAGGCCGGTTTCCGGCCGCCCGGCGGGATCCGCGTGGCGGGCGAGACCCGCGCTGCTGAACCGGTTGGCGTCGCCGAGCACGGCCCGCACGTCCTCGTGGCGGGTGACCAGCCAGGCGGATGCCCCGAACGGGGTGCCCGTCCTGGTCGGCAGGCCGGTGCCCGCACGGTCGGACAGATCGGGCCCCGGGCTGTAGCGCTCGCGCGACATGCTGACCGGACGCGGCGGCGTCGACGTCATGACTTCTCCCCTCGAACGGCGGCCGGGAGTGGGCTCCCGCACTCGCTGTACGTACTCAGTAAACTTATGAAGTAAGCTTACCGAGTAACGGTCAGTGATGCCAGGACTGCCGAGATGGCGGTCTTCGCGCACATCGAACGGACAGATGGGAAACCCGTGTCATGACATCCACATCCGGAATCCGCTCCTTGAAGGTTCTCGTCTGCGGGGGTGGTATCGCCGGGCAGGCACTGGCCTACTGGCTTGCGCGAGGCGGTCACCAAGTGGTCGTCGTCGAGCGCTTCGGGGCGCTGCGGGCGACCGGAGCCCAGGTCGATCTCCGCGGCCAGGGCATCGAGGCGGTCGAAGCCATGGGACTTCTGGAGGCCGTGAAGAGCAAGCTCGTGGACGAACCGGGCGTCGCCTTCGTGGATTCCCGGGGCAGGAGAAGGGCGACGATCATGGCCAACACGTCCGGCCAGGGGCGCCAGACGCTGACATCCGAGTACGAGATCATGCGCGGCGACCTCGTGCGCCTCCTCCACGACGCGACGAAGAACGACGTCGACTACGTCTTCGGGAGGAGCGTCGACCGCTTCGAGCAGGACGAGGCCAAAGTCGTCGCCCACTTCTCCGACGGCTCGTCCGGCGAGTTCGACCTGCTGGTCGGCGCCGACGGGCAGGGATCACGCGTCCGCCGGGCGCTCTTGCCCGCCGGAACGCCGGAACCGTACCGGCGGGTGGGGATCCACATGGCGTACTGGTTCGTTCCGCGCATCGCGTCGGACAGCAACATCCGCGACACCTACCTCGCCCTCGGCGGCCGGATGATCATGCGCCGGAGCCACAACCCGGACGAGACCCAGGTGTACTTCTCGCTGCGGGAAACGTCGGAAGAAGCGTCGGGCATCCACCGAGAGCCGGTCGAACGCCAGAAGCGGTTCTGGGCCGACCGGTTCCGCGATGCCGGATGGCAAACCGGCCGGTTCATCGAGGGCATGCGCGACACCCCGAGCTTCTACTCCCAGGAAGTCGTGCAGGTCCGTACGAACACCTGGGCCAAGGGACGCGTGGCCCTGGTCGGGGACGCCGCCCACTGCGCCTCCCCCTACAGCGGCATGGGCGTCTCCGGCGCACTGGTCGGCGCCCACGTTCTGGCCGGCGAGATCAACCGGCACCCCGATGACCTGCCCCGGGCGCTGGCGAACTACGACACGACTCTCCGGCCGTTCGTCGACGAGATCCAGGCCACGGTGAAACCACGCCTGCTGCGCCTTGGCATGCCCGCGGGCCGTTTCGGGATCAACACCTTCCTCACCCTCACCGGAGCGGCCACCGCACTGCGCATCCCCGACCTCGTCGCGCGGTTCTCGGCCGAGGACCGGGGAGGCATGTGGCAACTCCCCGAAAGCCCGGAACCCGCTTGATGGACGAACCGGGCAAGATCCACCGGCCGCGGCGCCAAGCCAGGACCGAACGGGCGCGCTGGCTTCCCGGTGCGGGTGCCTCCTGCTGGCGACGACGGGTGCTGGTGCCCGCAGGATGAGTTGCCGGAGCGCGGGGGCCGGCCACCGCTGTCCTCGACCAAGGCGTCCTCCTCGGCGAGCCGCCGCGGTGCTTGGCCGATCGCCGCCTGGGGTGGCCGATCGGCCGATTGGCCCGGACCCGGCGGGCTGCCACCATGACCCGCATGTCGATCAGGAAACTCGCCGGACCGGCCTTGGCGGCCCTGCTGCTCGTACCGCTGGTGCCGGGGACGGCAACGGCTGCGGACAGCCTGTCCTGGCAGCCGTGCCGGACCATCGCCGGCGGCTGGCCCGCGGAGGACCAGCGCACCGAATGCGCCGCGATCACGGTGCCGGTCGACTACGCGAAACCGGGTGGGCGCACGTTCGAGCTGGCGGTGAGCCGGATCAGGGCCACCGGCAGCCGGGACGGGGTCATCCTGGTCAACCCGGGCGGCCCCGGCGCGTACGGCATGAGCATGCCGCGGGAACTGCTGGCCTCGAAGGCCGCGGGACTCGGCGTGCACCACGACATCGTCGGTTTCGCCCCGCGCGGAGTCGGCTACAGCGCCGGGCTGTCCTGCCCGCAGGACAGCACGCCGCCGGATCCTTCCTTGTCCGACAAGGAAAAAGCCCGCTTCCAGTCCGAACGCGACGCCCGGCACTACCAGGACTGCGTGGTGCGGGACCCGGAGTTCACGGCGAATCCGACCACCGCGAACGTGGCCCGCGACATGGACCGGATCCGGCAGGCGCTCGGCGAGGAAAAGATCGGCTACTACGGGGTTTCCTGGGGCACCGCGCTGGGCGCCGAATACCGCACACTGTTCGACGACCACGTCGCCGCGATGCTGCTCGACTCGGTCGTGGCCTCCACTTTCGACCTCACCGCGTTCGACCGCGACCAGATGACGGCGAAGGAGAACTCGTTCCACGACTTCGCCGGCTGGCTGGCAGGCAACGACCGCGTCTACCACTTCGGCGCCACGAAGGCGGAGGTCACCAAGGCCCTGCTGAACCTGCGGGCGAAGGCACCCGACCGGAGCACGGTCGACGGCCTGCTCCTCGGAGCCCGCCGCAAATGGCCGGACTCGGCCCAGCAACTGGTGAAGCTCCGCTCCGGTGGCAAGGCGCCCGGTGCGGCCGTGCCCGCCCGCACCGGCTTCGACTGGCGCGATCCGAACCCGGCGTTCAACCCGGACTAGCAGAACGCGTTGATCTGCAACGAATCAAGCGGCACCCGTGACTTCGAAACGCACTGGCGCAACCACCTCGCGCTGTCCGCCGAACTCCCGGTCGCCGGCAGCCACGGCACCCAGGACGGCCACTGCGCCGGCTGGCCGCTGCCCGCCACCACGTGGCACTTCAAACCGGGTAACAGCCCACTGCAGCTCGTCGGTCACGCCTACGAGTCGGTCACGCCGCTCCCGTGGGCCCACGACATGCGCGCCCACATCGGCGGCTCGCTCCTCACCGTCGAGGACGACATACACGGCTCACTGTCAATCCTGCCCTGCGCCTCGAAAGCGGTCGAGTTCTTCGACACCGGCAAGACCTCCGGCGCGAGCTGCCCAGGTGCTCCGATCCCTCCGGCGGGCTAGGGCGCTGGGCACCGACCGCGATCCAGGAGCCCGCGCTGGTGAGCGAACGGGGCGATGAGCGGTTCAGCGCGGTAGCAAGGAGCCGCGTCCAGGCAGACCGATGCTCCTGTCACGACGGCTCTACGTTGCGGCGGTCGGCGATGCGCGATGCGCGATGCCGATGTGGCGGTACCAGCCGATGAGGTCGGGTCGGTCGATGCTGCCGGGGTCAACCACGGTGTCCGGGTCGTCACCGCGCAGCAGCCGTTTGACCGGGACCTCGAGCTTCTTGCCCGTTCGGGTGCGCGGGATCCCGGGTGCCGCGATGATCTCGTCGGGAACATGCCGCGGCGAAGCGCGGTGTCGGATTGCCTCACGGATCCGTTGCCGCAGTGCCTCGTCGAGTTCGACCCCGTCGACCGTGGTCACGAACAACGGCATCCAATATCCGCCGTCGCTCTGTTCGACGCCCACGACGAGGGCATCCTGGATCTCTTCGAGTTCCTCGACGGGGCCGTAGATGTCGCCGCTTCCCATGCGCACGCCGTGGCGGTTCAGCGTCGCGTCCGACCGCCCGTGGACGATCACCGAGCCGTGGCCGGTCATGGTGATCCAGTCTCCGTGGCGCCACACACCCGGGAAGGTGCCGAAGTACGCGTCGCGGTACCGGGCGCCGTCGGGGTCGTTCCAGAACCGCACCGGCATGGAGGGCATCGGACGGCGCACGACCAGTTCGCCCACCGCGTCCCGTACGGGCTTTCCGGTGTGCCCCAGCGAGTCGAGCGCGACACCGAGGCACGGGGCGGACAGCTCGCCCGCCCACACCGGGGTGGTGGGTGCCGCGCTCGCGAAGGCCGTGACCACGTCCGTCCCGCCGCTGCTGGAAACGACTTGGACCCGGCGCCCGAGTTCACCGTCGACCCAGCGGTGCAGATCGGGCGGGAACGCCGATCCGGTGACCCCCAGCCGCACCAGCGTCACCAGGTCGTGGTCCCCGAGCCGGGCACCGGCCTTGCGGCAGGACGCCAGGTAGCCGGGGCTGGTGCCCAGCACGGTGACGCGCAAGCGGGCGGCCAGGCGCCACAAGGCGTCCGGGCGGCGGAACGCGGGGCTGCCGTCGTAGCAGACCGCGGTCGCCCCCACGAGGAGAGCGCCGACGAGGGAGTTCCACAGCATCCAACTCGGCGTGGTGTACCAGAGGATCCGGTCGCCGGGACGCAGGTTCTGGTGGAACGCCGAGTGCTTCAGTTGTTCCAGGACTACGCCACCGTGGCTGTGCACCATCCCTTTGGGACGCCCAGTGGTTCCCGAAGAGAACAGCACCCACAGCGGGTGTTCGAAAGGGACCGGCACGGGCGCTAGCGCACCGTCGCCGCCGGTGATCGACGACCAGGGGATCGCCCCGGGCACCGAGGCCGCGCCGTCGACGACCACGGTCGCGACCAAGCTCGGCAACCCGGCGCGCAGGCCCGCTATGTCGGCGGTGCGATCGATGATGCGGCCGCCGTGCACGGACCGGGTGGTGGTGATCAGCACGGCCGGTTCGAGCTGCGCGAAACGCGTTCGCGCGGCCGAGCCGCCGTAGTCTAGACCGCACCCGGCCCAGATCGCCCCCAGGCTCGCGGCGGCCAGGAACGCCACGACCGCCTCCGCCGAGTTCGGCAGGTACCCCACGACCCGGTCGCCGGGCGAGACGCCCAGTTCGGTCAGGGAAGCCGCGACGGAAGCGACTTGTCGGCGCAACTCGCCCCAGCTCACCTCGACGGGAGCGTCGTCCTCGGTCACCGCGACCACCGCGGTGCCGACGTCGTCGCGGCCCCGGAACACCTCGGCCGCGTAGTTCAGCGTGCTGCCAGGAAACCACACGCTGCCCGGCATCGCCTCGGTCGCCAGCGCGGGTTGGTCCTCCGGGCGGGCGGGCAGTCCGAAGTAGTCCCACACCGCTGACCAGAAGCCGTCGAGGTCCCGAACCGACCACTCCCACAGCGTCCGGTACTCGCCCGTCAGATCGCGGCCGGTGCGCGCCGAGGCGTACCGGGCGAAATCGGTGATCCGCGCCTTCTCCGCCTCGGCCGCGGACGGGATCCGCAGCGGTTGCCCCGTCATGACGTCTCCCGCGCCGTGAACGGCTCGGCGACCGCGACCGTGGTTCGCACCGCCTTGGCCGCGAGGGCTTCGGGCAGCGGTCGTCCGCCGGTGTCGGCGAGGGTGACGAACAGCCTGTTCCCGCCGTCGCCGCAGCACGCGATGGGAAACGCGGTACCGGTGTCGATCGTGGCGAGCACCGCGTTGTCCCGGACGAGGACGACCGCGTGCCCGGTGGTGGTCGCCACCCACACTCCTCGCGGTGTGGCCCAGATCCCGTCAGGGCGAGCGTTGACTCCGACCAGTGCGGCGATGTCGGCGTAAAGCCGCCGGTCGCTCAGCTTGCCGTCCGGATCGACGCTGAAGGCGGTGAGCCGTTGCGCGGTGGTTTCGGCGACGATCAAGGTGCGCCCGCCATCGATGAAGGCGAGACCGTTGGGGAACTCGATGTCCTCGGCGGCGATGGTGGCTGAGCCGTCGATGGCGATCCGCAACAGGCGGCCCGGCCGGGGTGCTTCGCCGGCGTGCGCGGCGAAACCGACGTCGTCGACGTACAGATTGCCGTGCCCGTCACCGACGAGATCCCCGAGCGGGCCGGTGGCCACGGCACCGAGGTCCGCGTAGGTGGTGAACCGCTCGCCGGTCCAGACGCCGATGCGCTTCTCGTGCATCATGGCTGCGGTGAGCCTGCCGTCGGGCAGGAACCACAACCCGTTGGACGGGGAGTCCAGTTTCGCGGCTTTCCAGCTTCCGCCGTGGCCTGTCCACAATAGACTGCCCTGGGTATCGGACAGCCACAAGGCCCCTTGGTGCCAGCGTGGTCCCTCGCCCCAGGACATCCCGCTGCCGCACGGCTTCATGCGCTCACCTTCCGGGGCGACATGATCCGAGCCAGCTCCTTCGTCGCCGCCTCCAGTTCCGCGGCGTCGGCGGTGACGGCGAACGCGTAGCGGTCGGGGCGGACGATGGCCGCGGTGGCCGAGTTCGCGGCCAACCACGCGTCAACGGCGGGGCCCGCGTCCGCCACGACCGAGACATCGAGTCGCTGCCACAGATCCGCGATCTCCGCGGGCACGGCTTGCTTGCCCACCACGACGAAGTTGTATCCGGTGACCTCGTCGAGCCTCGTGCCATCGCCGGCACGAGGCTGGGGGCTCAGCCTGCCGGCCACACCGCCCGGCTGCCCGGTCAGGCCGGGGCCGAGCGGTGGCCGGAGCGGTTCGAGGGTCCGGGGTGCCGCCAGTTCCGGGTGGCTCTCGCCGATGCCGAAGGACTCGATGAGATTGGCTTGCCTGGCGGATTCGACGATGTACGGGCGAACGTGCGCGGCGCGCTCGCTTTCGTAGGTGTCGAGCAGGCTGTCGGGGCTGGTGCCTCCGACGACGGCCGCGAGTTTCCAGGCGAGGTTCGCCGCGTCGCGGAGTCCGGAGCACATGCCTTGTCCGAGCATCGGCGGCATTTCGTGCGCGGCGTCGCCGGCGAGGAGCAGCTTTCCCGATCGCCAGCCGTGCGCGAGCCGGGCGTGCCACTCGTAGGTATCGGCGCGCATGATGCGGTAGCTGCCCGGCTCGATCCAGCGGCTGAGCGCGTCGTACACCGCCTGCGGGCGTTCCAGCGCGGCCGCGTCGTCCTCGTCCAGCAGCATGAATTCGAACCGCAGCATCGGGGGGAAGATCGGCACGTAGGTGATGGGGCGCCGACCTTCGCACAGGATGAACCCGGAGGCCGCGGGAAGTGCCGGAGGGTGCCGGAACGGATGGATGTCGACGATGAGCGAGCGCTGCGTGCCCTCCAGGTCTTCGACTTCGGCACCCATCACCTGCCTGACGAACGAATTCGCACCATCGGAGCCCACGGCGTAGGCCGCTTTCAGGGTGGTCACCCGGTTTGCCGCACGGTTCGCCATCGTGACGGACACCGCGCCGGAGTCCTGGTCGATCGCGGTGACCGTCCAGCCGAACCAGAGGTCGACGTTCTCCTCGCTCGCGAGCAAGCCGCGCAGCCGGGACTCGAAATCGGGTTGGTGGAACTGGTAGTCGGTACGCCATCCCTGCTCGGATTCCTCGCGCGCGTGGGCGAATTCGAGGAACGGCGCGCCATCCGGCCGCCGCAGGGTCCACCCGGTCTGCCGCAGGAACCGCTGCTCCAGATCGGCCGCGCCCAGCGCCTGCAGGATGCGCATCGATTCGTCGTCGAGGTGGGTCGCCCGCGGGTGGTGGCAGACGATGCGGTTCGGATCGATCGCGGCGACCCGAAGCCCCTGCAGGCCGAGCAGCCGCGCAAGGGCCAAGCCGACCGGCCCGCAGCCCACGACGGCGATGTCGTAAGTGTCCATGACTGTCCCTCTCGTTGTGGCCTTCAGGCCGGTTCTTCGACCGGTCGCGCGATGTGGCTGTTCCCGTCGTGCCGCGAAAGCCCTCTTGTTCCGATGACGACGGTGAGAATTGCCCCGAACAGCGCTGGTATCGCGAAGAGAACGAAGTTCCACTGCGGCGCGAAACCGGCGGCGAGGATCCACCCGCCCAGCGCTGGACCGGCGATCGCGCCGATCCGGCCTATTCCCAACGCGACACCAATCGCACTGGCCCTGGCGTGCGCCGGGTAAGTGCGTGCGATGTACACGTTGATCAGGCCCTGGACACCGAACGCACCCGCGCCGCCGATGAGCACGATCACGGAAAGAACGAACGACGAAGACCGGATGCTCAACGCCGCCATAGCGGTCGCGGCGACGACGAAACACGCGATGATGGGGCCTCTCGAGCCCGCCCGGTCGGCGAGTACCGCGATCGCGAGGCCCCCGACGGTCGCGCCGACATTGAGCAGCGCGAGGAATGTCAGCGAGGAGTCCAAGGGATACCGCGCGGCCTGCATCAACTGCGGCAACCAGGTGTTGATCCCGAAGATGAGCAAGAACGAGCAGATCACGATGACGCAGAACAGGATCGTCGTTCCCGTGTACGGCGGCCGCAGCACAAGACGCAATCCGCCATCCGGGGGCGCGCTCCGCTCTCCCGAGGACTTCCGCTGGTATGCCGGTGATTCGGGCAACCAGCGGTAGGCCACCGGCAACAGCAGCAGCCCGAGGCCGCCACCGACGAGGTACTCCAGCCGGAAATCGCCTCCGTGGAGGAAGACGGTGGCCACGACGGCGGCCAGCGATCCGCCTATCGTGATGCCGCACTGGACGATCGCCGAGCTCAGGTTCTTCCGCCGCGTCGGCGCGAGTTCGAAGATCAGCGGTCCCATGGCGGGGTAGACCGCACCGACCCCCAGCCCGACGACGAACCGGCTGGCGCCGAACAGCTCCGGGTCAGGAGCGAACGCACAGGCGAACATTCCCAGCGACACGACTACGAGGCTGAGCAACGTCGTCCGTCGTCGTCCGTACCGATCGGTGAGCTGCCCGACCAGCAGGGCGCCGAAGAGCATGCCCACGGGGGTGAGACTGCCCAACGCGCCCAGCTCGGTGAGGGAGAGGTGCCACGGCTGGTGCCGGAGCAACAGCGGTGTCGTCGCGCCGAAGGCGACGAGGTCGTAACCCTCCAGCGTCATGACGGCCAGCCCGATCGCGATGGCCCGCCACGGCATCGGGCGCACTGGCGCGCCGGGTTGTGGCGTGCTCACGCACTTACCTCGTGACACGTCGGCAGGCGCAGGAGCCGTTCGGCGTTGCCGTGGCCGATCTTCGCCCGGTCGCGGTCGCTGATCGGTGCCCGTTCGAGGAACTGAACGGCTTCGGCGGTGTCTTCGAAGGGGTAGTCGACGGCGAACATGATGGCGTCGGCCCCGATGGCCAGTATCGCGCCGGCGAGGGCGGCCGGCGAGCAGACACCGCTGGTGGTGATCAGGATGTTGTCGCCGACGTATTCCGACGGCTTCCGCGCGAGTGCCCGGTGTTCCTGCCGGGCGTAGCGCGAGTCGAGCCGCGCGAGCTGGAACGGCAGGAACTCGCCCAGGTGACCGAGGATGACCCTGGCACGAGGATGCCGGTCGAAGACTCCGCCGAAGATCAGCCGGAGGGCATGCCCGCCGGTCTCGGCCGCCCAGCTCCACAGCGGCCCCCGCAGTTCCGGGCGCCCCTCGAGCACGCGCCACGGCTCCGTCGGGGGCGCGCCCGGGTGGAGGTACAGCGGCACGCCCAGATCTTCGAGTGCGCTCCACACCGGCTCGTAGTGCGGATCGTCGAGGTATGCGCCATCGGTGTGGTCGTTGACGAGCGCCCCGTTGAGTCCCAGTGCGCCAACGGCGCGGTGGAGTTCGGTCACCGCTGCCTCGGGGTCCTGCAGCGGCAGCGCGGCCAGGCCGCGGAACCGATCCGGGTGCGCGGCGATCACTTCGGCCAGGTGATCGTTGGCCGACCGGGCGTCGGTCACGGCCTGCCGCGCGTCGGTCAGGCCCTGGATACCGGGTGCGGTCAAGGAGAGCACCTGGATGTCGATGCCGTGCTCGTCCATTTCGGGCAGGCGGTACGTCGTGTAGTCGGACAGCCGCTTCCCCCAGTCTTCGACCCAGCGTGCGGCGGTGTCCGTCTTCGGCACCGGGAACCTGGCCTGAAGTTCCGGGATGGCGAACGCCTCTTCCAATGCGATGAGGTGCACGGTTCTCAACTGCCTTCCGTGTGCGCGCCGGTCATGTGCGCCGCCAGGTCTTCCGGGTTGATGAACGAGGGCGGAGGTGGTGGCCCCCACTCGTAGAGCGACCGGATGCCGTGGAACGACCGCGGGGTCCAGAGCTGGTCGTCGACGATGGCGTCCATGTCGGAGTAGTACTCGGCGAAGTTCCCGGCGGGATCCTTGAGGTACCAGAAGAAGTTCGATCCGATGTGGTGGCGGCCCAAACCCCACACGTGCCGTTCCGGGTGCTCGGCGAGCATGCTCATGGCGCCGCGTCCGACATCGTCCACATCGGACACTTGCCAGGAGGTGTGGTGCAGGAAGTTGAGCGGCGCCTGCTGCACGAGCAGGTTGTGGTGGTCGGTGGAGCAGCGCAGGAACGCGGCCCTGCCCGGGACGACGTCGCTGACCTTGAACCCGATCCCGTCGGTGAAGAACCGCTGGGTCGAGGGCTGGTCGATCGTGCCGATCACCACGTGCCCCAGCGCGAGGGGCCGCACGGGGTAGGTCCGGGACAGCGCGGGCGCCCTGGTGCCGGGCCGGTCCAGCCTGCCGGGACCGTTGTAGGGCGTCGCCGGTACCGGTGCACGAACCAGCCGGGGTTCGATGGTCGCTTCGACGACGATGTCCGCGACCGGTTCCTCGGCGCGCAGGCTTTCCGCGCCCCGCCGTACGGGTACGTCCAGCCGTTCCAGGTTCCCGGCGATGCGGCCGAGGTCGTCGGGATCGTCGACGGCGACCGTCATGCCCAGCAGGCGGCGGATCCGCGAGTGCTCGAGCGCGAACTGCTCGCCGCCCTCGACCGTGGCGAACCTGCCCGGCGCGAGCTGCGCCAACCCGAAGTCGACGTAGTAGCCGGCCGTCGCGGCGACGTCGGGCACACCGACCGTCAGCGACTTCAACCTGTGCAGTGCCATGGGTTTGCTCCTCTCAGCCGGCGACGCAGGTCTGCCGGAGCTGTCCGATGCCCTCGATCCGGGTGACCACCTCGTCGCCGGGGCGCAGGTAGCGCCGCGGCGTCCGCGCGTGCCCGACGCCCGCCGGCGTGCCGGTGAAGATCAGGTCGCCGGGCAGCAGCGGGCACACCGACGACAGCAGGGCGATCAGCTCGGCGACCGGGAAGACCAGTGACGACGTGCGCGCCTTCTGCACGCTCTCGCCGTTGACCAGGCACTCGATCGCGAGGTCGTCGGGATCGGCGAACTCGTCGGCGGTCACCAGCACCGGCCCGGTCGGGCTGAACCCCGGAAAGGACTTGCCGAGCGAAAACTGCGGGACCGGCCCCGCCGACTGCACCACTCGTTCGGAAAAGTCCTGCCCCGCGGACAATCCCGCCACATGTCGCCAAGCCTGTTCTGCCACCACCTTCTCGGCCCGCCGTCCGATCACCACCACGAGTTCCGCTTCCCAGTCGACGAACGCGCTCGGCAGTGCCAGCTGGGTGTCCGGACCGGTGAGGGAGGTGGCGAACTTGGTGAAAGTGGCCGGTGACTCCGGAGGCGCGAGCCCGGCTTCTTCGGCGTGCTCGCGGTAGTTCAACCCGATAGCGAACACCTGTCGTGGTGTCGGCGAAGGGCTCCCCGCGAGCCCCGCGGATGCTGCCGGCCCGTCGGTCGTCGCTCGTCCCCACTCCACGAACTCCGTCCAGCGCTCGAAAACCGCGAGCGGATCGGCCGGGAACCGGCCGCCGCTCGCCCGCTCGACGTCGATCACCTTGTCGCCCAACGCCAGGCACATCCGGCCCGACCGCGTCGTCGTCTTCATCCTTTGCGTCCCTCCACCGTGTCTCGATCAGTGAACATCCGATAATCTCGACAAGTCAATGAAATATCGAGATTTTCTCGCGGATGCGAGATCGGGTACGATCCCCGACATGACTGGCGCTCGCAGCACGACCCGCGCCGAGGACGTCTACCAGCGGCTTCGCGCGCACATCCTCAACGGCCGTCACGAACCCGGATCCCGGCTGCGCGTGGAAGCGCTCAAAGACGATTACGGAGCCAGTAGCGGCGTGTTGCGCGAAGCGCTTCCCCGGCTCGTGGGCCAGGGGCTCGCCACTTTCGCGCCGCAGCAGGGGTTCCGGGTGATCGAGGTCGCTCCAGATACCTTGCGGGACCTCACCGATGCGCGCGTAGTCGTCGAAACGCACGTGGTCCGCGATTCGGTCGCGCACGGAACCATCGAGTGGGAGTCCGATCTGCTCGCGGCGCACCACAACCTCGCGCGCACGGCATTCGCCGATGAGGGCGGCGCGATCAACGAGCGGTGGCTGACCGCGCACGCGCGCTTCCACGAGACCCTCCTGGCGGGCTGCGCCAACCGGCATCTGCGAGAGGTGGCGACCCAGCTTCGTGAATCCGCCGAGGTCTACCGGTGCTGGGCCCGCACCTCGGGCGAACACAGCAACCGGGATGTCGCCGCGGAGCACAAGCTCATGTGCGAACGCGCCATCGAGCGAGACGTCCCCGGCACGGTCGAGGTGCTTAGCGACCACATCGAGCTCACCACGAAACTGCTGCTCGACGAGTACCGGAATCGGCTCCAACGAGACGAATGACCTTGCGGACATGCACATTCAGCCGCGCTGATGCGAGGCCGTTCCGGCGTGGCGCTCGGGGAGAAGACAAGCATCGCATGGGTTTCATGTCTCGATTCTCGCTGGCGCGGACCACCGGCGTCCAAGGCCGATTGGCTCATCGGCGATAACCAGAAGGCATGGTTCACCGCTTCCGCGAATCGCGATCCAGCGCGGGGATTCGGACGGTCGCGCTCGAAGGAATGCGGCCCGCGAGGAGAAGGCTGGGCCTCGAACGTGAGCAGGGTCGCCTGTTCTCGGTAGACGGCGAAGATAACCTCCGGCAAACCGCAACGGCGAAAACCAGCTTCGCGGCATCACTCATCCAGGCTGGGCTGATGTCGCCGCCACGTCCGCGGAGCCACGAGCTGGACGCGGAGTTCGAGCGTGCCCTTGGGTGCCTGTTGCCACCGGGTTGGCTGTCGCAGCGGCAGGGCATCGACTACGGCACCGACTACGGCACCGACTACGGCATCGACGCCGAAGTCGGGATCGATGGCGGTCAGGCCAACCGGCACTCTGGAGTGCGCACGACCCGCATGGTCACCTCCGCACACGCCGATCATGCCCACAATCGACGACGTTCCACCGGGCGGGCTCACTCGTTCGGTTACACCCCTCTCTTAAGAGGTAGAACCAGTTGATCTTTGGGGTACTCGCCGAAGACACCCCAGGGAAGGAGACGAAACATGACCGAGATGTTTGACAACGTGTCCAAGGCCGCTGACGACGCCACCAAAGGTGATGTGCCCAAGGCGGCAAACGATCTAACGGGCGGTCATAACCAAGACCAGAACACCGATGAAATGCATGAGGCCTACCAGGAAGGCAAGCACGACGTCAACATTTCCAAAAAGTTTCAAAAACCCGGTCGACAACTGGAAATAGAACCTGACCAGGTTGCGAGATTTCGTATCGGCAACTTGCGGGCGTTCCTCGTGTTTCCGAAGAACCTCGTCGCGTTAGTTCCGGTCACCGCTCCTGGATCGACCCGACGGAGCCTCAGCGAGTATGCGCCCGGCGCATATCTGCGCCGCCTGCCGGTGTGCGGCGTGGCGACCTGATCGCCGTGCCGCACACCGGCAGTGGCGGGCCGCCGCCCGCGTGGTGATGATCCGCTGCCCGCCGGGTGGCACCTGGCTCTCACCGGCGCATCCCCGAGCGTGCTGAAGCGTTTACCGGCTGTGCCTACGCTGGGCCAGATGGGGACCACGGGCGCACCCGGCGCGCATCACATACCCGATCCCGTCGTCCTCCACGAAAGTGCGGAGTTTCTGAGCGGCCATCGGCGTCGTCACCGGTGATCCACGGCGGGATCCTCTCATCGACGATCATGTCGGCGAGTTACTCTTCCGGTACAATAGATGCGGGCATAGGCCAACGCGCACCCGCCCGGAGCCGTGTACGAGCAGTAGACCGTGTTCACACCGCTGGCGACCCGCCCAGCGCAGCCCGGGTATTGCCGTTTGGCGTCGCCCCCTGATCCTCTTGCCGCACAACATGATGATCCTGAGGCGGCTGCCTGACCAGCCAAGATCATCTATGTGCTGCTGCCGTACTAACCGGCAGTTCGTGACACCAAGCGGCGCTCGATGACATAGAGAACAGGGACTGTTGATCCTTGGGGCCAGTGTTCGAGCTTCGGGCGGCCCAAAAGTGAGGGCCGTCGGGCCACGGCACGGCGAATGGCTTCGCCTGCCTCACGCTTTGGCGAGCGCGTCTGCCGTGTGCCGATCGCGTGCGGCGACGCGATACCGACCTTGAATTCTGGCATCCTCCGGCGCGTTCCCCGATCTCACCCGCTGGCCGGTGCTGGCTTTCAGTACTTCACGCGGGCGGTCACCGAGCGGTGCTGGGAGTACTTTCCACCGGTCATCGCCTCGGTGACGGTGGCGACGCCGGTGAAGCCACCGCCGCCCTTGGCGAGCAGGAAGTCGATTCGGTGTTCGCCAAAGGTGTTGTCCGCCTTGGTGCAGACCCGCCCGCCGCACTTCTCCGCGATCGGATCCCGGAAACCATATCCGCGGGCCCTGTTCCACCAGTCCGCCCTGCCGGTGGTCGCGTTGGTGTCACCGGCGACGATCCGCAGTGTGCCGCCCAGACGGTCGACCGCCTGGTTCGCCTCGCTAATGTTCTCGCCCGCACAGTCGGGACCGTGCCACTTGCCGGTCGGCCAATGGATCGACGCGACCGTCACGTCCTTGTCCGCGAGCTTGTCGTGGAGCCGGACCGCGATGTTGTGCACCCGGTCCTGGCTGGTTTTCGTCGGCGTGAGATTCCGGCACTCCCCGGTCCCCTTCTCCGGATTCGCCGGCGCGTCAGAACGCCATCGTGTCGCTCCCTTGTAGGTCAGCCTGTCGGATCGGTAGATCACGGCGTTGGTCTGCTGGTTCTTCATCTTCCCGCAGGTACTCGTGTAGCCCATCGAACCTGGCTCCGCTATCGCGATCTTGCCCGCATAAGTTCCCGGAAGCTCATCGGACAGCCGCCGGGTGAACGCGTTCAGCTGCCCGATGTCGGAGATCTGCTGAATCGTGAAGACGTCCGGGCTGACGGACTGCTTTTTCAGATAAGCGAGGAAACGATCGTAGAGATACCCGTCAGCACAGGACGCGGGCAGCAGGTTCTCGATATTGTTGTCATACACGACGAGATGATCACGCGAGGAATTCACCTCGGCCTGCGCGGCCTGCGCTCCACTGATCGCCAGCGTCGCGCCGGCAGTCAGCGCCACCGTGAGAAGACCACGAGCCAAACCATTCCGAAAGCAGACTGTCATCCGAAACCCCTCCCCGGCCATAGCGTAATTCTCGAGAAAACGAGTGTGACACATCCCGGCGACCTTGTCACATCCAGCATGCTTCGATAGAGGACAGGAACTGACCCTTATGGCTGGCAGGGTGGTCTCCATCATCCCCATGGAGCCCGGAGGTCGAGCGATGTACGCACCCGCCCAGCACGACGAGGTCACTGGCTTGGTCAACTACCTCGACGAGCAGCTCACGGCCATCCGTGCCGCTGCGTTCGGCTTGACCGGGGAGCAGGCGCGCGAGACGCCGTGCCGGAGTGCGCTGTCGGTCGGGGGCATCATCAAGCACGCGGCCTGGGTCATGCGGGTTGCGTTGGAGCGGTTACGAACCGAGGTCACCGAGCAGCCGGTCGACGCGGCGGCGTACGCCGTGTTCACCGACAGCTTCGCCGTGCGCGATGACGAGACCGTGGCCGGGACCATCGAGGAGTTCGACCGGGTGCGGGATCAGCTGCTGGCCGCGGTCGCCGCGACCGATCCGGCCGGTGGCACCATGGCGCCTCCCGCGCCGTGGCACGGGATCTTCGACGCCAGGCCGATTCGCGCGCGCTACTTCCTGGTGCACTTGATCGAGGAGTGTGCCCGGCATGCGGGGCACGCCGACATCATCCGCGAGCAGATCGACGGTGTGGCGGTGCCGACGCTGGTGCTCACCCTGGCCGGGGCGAACGCCAACGACTTCTTCCAGCCGTACCAGCCGGGTCCTGGCACCCTCCTGGCGTGAGGCACGACGCCAGTCTGCACTACCGCAGCGGATCGGGGCGGTGGCGGTGCGGGCACTTGGGCGGACAGTGGTGGTTGCTCGCCCTGCTTCGACCGGCCAGGAGTCAGCGCGGGCCGCGGCGGGTCAACGGCTGCATGCGTCGTCCACGGCATCCGTTACCGGCGTGGACGCGGGTGTGAACCGTGGTCAGGCGGCGTCGTCCGCGACGAGGACCGGGTTGAGGTGGTCGACAAGTGGGCGGAGTGTTTTGCGGATGGGGCTCCGCCCGCGCTGCCGCGCCAGGCCCGGGCCAGGTAGTCGGCTGCCTTGTTCTCACAGAAAATCACGTCGGCTGGCGCAGGTGGACGATCGATGGGCTCGGCGGCGACACCCGGCTACCAGGTCACCCGGCGCCACGTTGACGGACGTTTCGCTCGCGAAACGTCCGTCAACTGGACGATGGCTGACTCCTGCCCGCCCGGTCGGCTTTCAGTCCTTTGTGGATTTAGGCGAGGACGCCGCCGACGCCGCCCAGTGCCTGCAGTGCGTGCTGGGAAAACCGCCATAGCAGGCCGTTCTTGGTGCTGACGTAGAGCCAGCCCCGGTCCAGCGCGAGCCCGTGGGGTTGGTCGAGGGTGACCGCTCCGGCAGGAGGGTCGCGGCGAGCGGCAACCACGCGGTGCGCCCCGTCGGCCAGATCGATCTCGTGCAGGCGATGGCCGGTGGGGTCGGCGGTGTAGGCCTTGCCGGCGCCGTCCAGCACCACCCGGATGGTCTTCGTCCCGGCGGGAAGGGTGGCCACTACGCGCTTCGTGCCGTCGGCCAGGCTTATTTCGTGCAGGGTGTTGTTCCGCTGGCCGACGTAGGCCTTGCCGTTGCCGTCGAGGGCCACCCCGGCGGCGTCGCCCAATCCCTCCGCGACGGTGTTCTTCTGTCCGCTGCCTAGATCGACCTCGACCAGTTGCCCGTGGCCCCAGGTGGAAACGTAGGCCTTGCCGTTGCCGTCCAGCGCGACACCGTCCGCGCCCTGGACGGAGGTGACGGTGCGGACCTCGCCGTTCGAAAGGTCCACCGCCAGCAGGCGCGCGCCGTCGTAGTCGGTGACGTATGCCGTGCCGTCCCCGTCCAGCGCCACATCGCTGGCGTGGCCGAGGTTTTTCGCGGCCAGCCGCCGGGCGCCGGTGGTGAGGTCCACCGCGACCAGGGTGTGGGCGTGGCAATCGACGACGTAGGCAGTGTTCGGCCCCGGGGCCACCGCGAGGCCCTCGGACTCGCCGACACCGTCGGTGACGACGACGCAGATCCGGGCGTCGTGGACGCTCGGCAGATCCTCGTCGCGTATCTCCACCTTGACCTTTTCGAAGGTCTTGTCCACGGCCGAGGACGCCATGCCGGAGGTCGACGCGGGATCTTGGGAGATGTCGCGCTGCGCCGCGGACACGGTCTGGACCTTCTGGAAGAGCGGGCCGAGAAATCCCATCACGTCGAACGCCCCGTGCGGTGTCTGTCGTACCAGCCACGGGTCGCGTCCGCTCTCCAGTTTGCGCACTTCCTCCGAGAAGGCGCCGGCGCCGGGGGTGTCGTCGTGGAGCGCGCGTGCGGACTGTTCGGCGGAATCGCCTTCGCTTTCGCCGCTGTCGAAGATCTTCTTGAACGACATGACTTCCCTCCCGATCACACCTGGTAGTAGGGCTGCCTCTGGTCCTGGTAATTGACCTTCTCCGGCTGGAACACCCGATGTTCCCCGACCCGGACGGCGACGATGTCCGCCGTGCCCTTCTGCAGGAACTTCCGGCCCTGGTCGGCCAGGTCGAAGCCGTTGTCGGCTTCACGCTCGCCGAGCGGCCAGGCGATCACCTGGGAATACCTCGGCTCCTTCGCCTGCGGAGGGGTCTTCGCGACCGGCACCGGCTCGGGGTAGTACAACGCGACCCACCCGCCGAAGGTGACCGGGATTTCGTAGCTGAAGGTCCTTATCTGCCGCCGGGTGGTGGCCAGCACGTCCACCCTGCTGGGGACCTTCACACTGATCGAGGAGGTGTGCTTCCACTGGGTGGTCAGCGAACCGCTGGTGGAGGCGGTGATCCCGAGCATCAGCTGCGCGGACAGCTCTCCCGTGCCGGTGGCCGAACCGGTGGCCGTGGTCGTGTCCGTGGTCTGCGACTGGGACTCGTTGTCGACGCCCTGGTTGTCCTTGCTGTTCTTCAAGGTGCTCTTCTGGGACTGGTTCGACGCCATGGCCTTCTGCAGCTGCTGCTGCAGCGAGGCGGTGGACTTCGCCCCGAAGGTCAGTTGCAGCTGGCCTTGGAGCTGCCAGCTGATGGTGTTCGAGATCGAGAACTCGACGGTGTCGGTCGCGGTGACGTCGATCGGGTCGGTGCCGTTGATGTAGGTCTGCTTGGACAGCATGTCGGGAGGGGGCTGTTCGATATCACTTCGCTCCTCGATGAGCGGGACGCCCAGGTTGAAGTAGGCGCGCCAGCCACGCTCCTTCGCGGTTTGCTCCGCCGACGGGAAATCGCCGTGCCGGATCTCGTTCAAGCAGAATCCGGGGGCCTGTCACGATTTTTGTGTAAGCCGAAGGTGACTTGCTTACATTTTATGTTATCAGAAAGGTAGTCGTCCTGGGAAGAGGTTGACCAGAGTGTTAAGTGCTACTTTCCAGCCGTGTGTTCCGGTGCCTGAATGTCCTCCTCGTCGACTGGATATGTTCCGCAATCCGAGATAGAGAAGTTTCATTGCAGCGTCTTTGTCGGGGAAGTGGCCGCGGTTCTTAGTTATTTTTCGAAGTTGAAAGTTTATCGACTCGATCGCGTTGGTCGTGTATACGACTTTCCGTAACTCGGGTGGGTAGTCGAGGAAAGGGGTGAATTCGTCCCAGGCGTTGCGCCAGACATCGACCGCGCCGGGGTATTGCTGGCCGTGCTGTTTGGCGAAGTCGCCCAGGGCGAGTTCCGCCGCTTCCACCGTCGGTGCCGTGTAGATTTCCCGCATCGCCTTGGCCAGGGTTTTCCGATCCCTGTAGGACACGAACCGCATGGCGTTGCGGATCACGTGCACGACACACGTCTGGACGACAACCTCGGGAAAGGTCACCCGGATCGCGTCGGGCAGGCCGGTGAGACCGTCACAACAGGCGATCAGGACGTCCTTGACACCTCGGTTGCGCAGGTCGGACAGGACCTTGGCCCAGAACTTCGCGCCCTCGGTGTCGGCGATCCAGCAGCCCAGGGCATGCTTACGGCCGTCTACGTCCACGCCGATGGCCAGGTAGGCCACCTTGGTGGTGACCACGCCACTGTCCTTGACGCGGATCCGGATCCCGTCCACATACAGGATCGGGTAGACCTCATCGAGAGGGCGTGACTGCCACGCCCTGATCTCGTCGACCACCACGTCGGTGACATTCGAAATCAGTTCCCGAGAAGCATTAACGCCATACACCTCCCGCAGATGCGCCTCGATATCACGGGTGGTCATACCCCGCGAATACAGAGACAGGATCATTTCGTCGATATTGCCGATCCTGCGAGCGCGCTTCGGCACGATAACAGGCTCGAATGACGAGTTCCGATCACGCGGAACGTCGATCTCAACCGGGCCATTCATCGTGGACACCGTCTTTCGGGTCTTCCCGTTCCGGGAATTCCCCGTGCCCCACCCCTCAGCGGCGCCAGGCTCGTAACCGAGATGATCAGTCAGCTCGGTCTCCAGAGCCCGTTCCAGCACCGCCGCGGTCATCTGGTTCAACAACCCCTCAGCACCATCCAGCGGCGTTCCTGCCGCCTTCGCATCCTTGATCAACGCGTCGATCGCGGCCGGCGAGAGCGCAGCCGCCAACCGCTGCGCTGCCGCCTCGTCACCCTGACGAGGCGATGTGTTCTGCGTCACGTGCAGTCCCTTCCGGCTAGCCAACTGACCAACCGATCTTCGTGCACCTTCAGCTCACACAGTTCGCATGACACGCCCGAATCCGGTGGGTTGGATCGGTTTCCCGCCACCCTCCGGGGTCTTCTTGAAATACGCTCCCATCCGCTCGAGGATGTCATCGGCCTTGGCGGCGATTTCCAGCTCCTCCTGGTTCCGCGCGGTCAGCGGGTGGCGCATGAACACATCGCCCAGATAGGCGTGGCCCACCTCGTTCTTCGCACTGTCCTTTCCCACGGATGTCGGCCCTCCTCGTCTCGTGAAGTCCTTCGCTCACACCAGTTTCACCGCTGGGCCCCGGCGCGCCAAGCAAGTTCACGAACGTGGGTGCCAGTCACCCCGTTGGTCTAGCTGGTGCCGCTACGCTGCATTAGTGCGGCTCGGGAGAATAATGGTTTTCGCCGGAGTCGTCGCGTTCGGTACCGCCGAATTGCGGAACCGCGAGTTCGTCCAATCTCAGAAGGGAGCACATCCGATGAGCAACGCGACGGGCAGAAGCACGCCGGTGAACGCGCGAGCGCCAGGGAACGCCACCTCTCGGCGGGGCAGCGGACCGGTGCACCCGGCGCCGGTCTGGGAAATTGGCCGGGGGAGGTGCTCGAAGACGTTCAGTCCGGGAGGGCTTCCGCACCCCGCAGGAGCATTGACCAGAATCCCAGTGCTCCGGTGCGGAACGCGACTGGCAGCGCGTAGCCGACCGCGGCGTCGACACTGAGCACTCGCTCGCGCGTCTGGATCCAGTGGACGATGAAGTCGCCTTCGTCGTCGTCCATGGAGAAGTCGGCGAGCTTGGTCCCGTCCCGCAGCAGTTGGGTGGTGGCGATGGAGTTGGGCTTGAAGAGGTATTCGCCACCCTTGACGGCCACACGGATCTGATACGAGCCGCGTGTCCATTTCCCTGGCCCCGCCAGGATCGTCGCGGGGTCCCCACCTACGATCATGTCGAGGTCCGCCGACCGGCGAGAGCCGATGGGGACGAACTGGTTGACCTCCGCGCCCGGTCTCCGCCGGATCGCCACCGCGGGAACCTCGGGGCCGGAGACCTCAACAGACCCGGATTCTTCATCGGTATGGACTTCGAGTTCGCCGAAGAACGCGTCGTCGGCGACGCGGGTTCGGGTCATGCGCATCATGCTCCCATTGTTCGATCCATTTCGGACGATAACAGCTGTGTCGTCGCCAGCTCGCGGTAGAGAGTGTCGCCCGGCCACGCACACGTCCTCGCCTTCGACCAGACCCGCACCGTCGGAGTCGTCACTCTGCTGAAGTTGACAAGTGATTTCGGTAAGTCCGACAACGGCTTTCCGTTTACTTGATCACCGATGATCCCGACGCGCTATCTCTGGGTTAGCCGCGGCAGTTCTCCTCGTGCAACTGGAAAGCACCGGTTCCGGTGAAATGCGGTGACGGTGAGCTCGTCGCCTCTGGCGAGGCGTACGAGACCCGGGCGAACGTGATCAACGGAGCGGAAGCAGTCCGGCGTGTCACGGCCGCGGGCCCAGCCCGGTGAACAGGGCTTCGAGCACGCGGTCGACATAGGCATGGGTGATGGGTTCCCTTGTGACCAGGAACTGGAAGTACAGCGGACCGGACAGGATCGACATGACCAGGTCGAGGTCGAAGTCGGGTGACACCTGGCCCTGCTCCTGGGCGGCACGGAGACGGGCGACGGTCTTTTCGGTCTGCGGGCGGATGAAGCGTTCGTTGAGGCTGACCGAAACGGCGGGATCGTGCTGGGCTTCGCCTAGTAGCGCCTGGTACAGCGGGCCCCACGGCGGAGTGCCCAGCAGGTCCACGGCCGCGTAGATTTGCCGGCGCAGGTCGGCCTTGATGTCGCCGGTGTCGCGGTAGTCGAGTACGGGCCCGTTCAGCGACAGGAGCGAGTCGAGGAACAGTTGGCCCTTCGAGTCCCAGCGGCGGTACACCGTGTGCTTGCCGACGCCGGCGCGGACCGCGACCCCCTCGATGCTCAGCTTGACGTAGCCGACCTCCCTGGCCAGGTCCAGCGCGGCGCGCATGATCGTTTCAGCTCGGTCGTCGGCACGGGTGGCGCGGTGCTGGATCATGCCAGCACCATACCGGAACGGCACGTGCCGTATTGACATGGTGCTCGCGCGCGATCAAGATGAACATGGCACGGCACGGGCCGTGTCGTTTTGCTTCGGAAGGGATCGACCCATGAACCTCGCGTACCACATCGTTGCCGTCCTCACCGCACTCTGGATCGGCTTCTCCGGATACTCCCTTTTCTCCAAGCAGCAGTTCGTCGTGGATCCGCTCAAGGAGTACGGCGTCCCGCGATCGTGGTGGAACTGGCTGGCCTTCGCCAAGTCGGTCGGAGCCCTCGGGCTGATCGCTGGCTTGTTCGCCCCCGCCATCGGTGTCGCGGCGGCGGTGGGGCTGATCCTGTACTTCCTCGGGGCGGCGGCCACGACCGTCCGGGCACGCTCGTACAACACCACCCTGTTTCCGCTGCTGTACCTGGCACCCGCCGTGGCGACGCTCGTACTCCAGCTCGCCAGATGAACCTCTGCCTATCCCGCACAGCGCGCGAGCGAGGTGCCTGTGGGTGGTTCGGCGGAGACACCCGACCACTGGTGCCCGGCCGGGCAAGGGGCCGGTTTGGGAGAACTCTCGAGTGGTGAAGGACTTGATGGAGTCTGCGGTGGCTCGAAACAGCGCGTCAGTTCTTCTTCTTCCAGAACCGGCGTCCGAGTTGTCGGCGGCGGGTTTCCCGAGTGCGTGGTGCGTGGGTCATCGTCGCGATGTCCGGCACGGAGAACGGTGCTGCTTCATAGGTGATGGATGTGCTGGCGGTCAACGCTATGCGGCCTGCCGGGGTGGCCTCCACGGTGACCCGGCAGGCGCTGCTGGAGGCGGCGATGACCGGGCCGGTGGGCCTGTCGTCGGTGATGTCGGTCCAGCCGTGCTCGGTCCACCAGGTCTTGAGCGAGTCGAAGTAGTCGTCGGTGCGGGTGCGGTCGACGCCGTCGATCCAGGCGCCACACGTCATGAGGTGGCCGTGTGGGGCAGGAGATGGCGGAAGCGGGGTCTGATCGAGGATGGTGTGGGCGCCGTGCACCGTGCACGAGGCCGGAAACACCGCATGCGTGGCGTCCAGGATGGTGAGCCGCAGGGTGAGCTGGGCTTCTGCCAGGTGGGAAGTGTCCACGGTCTGCCTCCAGTTCGAGGTGTCTATTGCCGGTTCCCGCGTTCGAGGTCGTCGGTTCGTGCGCGGAGCTGGGAGATCGTGTTGGCGAGCGCGTCGGCGTGTTCGGCGTGGCGGGCCGCCTCGTACTGGAGTTGGAGAATGCGGGTGTACAGGGCGATCCGGTTGTCTTCCATGGCGGCGAGCAACGCGGAGTTCTGGTACCGCTCGAGGAGCGGCAGCAGTTGCTTGTCGTCGCTGGTGGGCCGGAGAACGATTCCCAGGCCGAACACGGCGGGTATCAGCGCCATGCGGGGTTCGGGTGAGGCGGCGTCGCGGAGGGCGTCCTCGACCGCGGTGAGGACACCGTTGAGCTCGCCGCCGGCGTGACTGGCCGTCGTGAAAGCGCCCATGCCCACGAGACCGGCGGGGGTCGTGTCGTCGTGCCAGACGGTGGGACCGTCGGCGGTGGCTTCGTGCGGGGCCGGCAGCCGGGAGGGTTGGTAGTAGGTGTCACGGCGCCCGCACGGCCACAGCACGTCGTGCAGGACGGCGACGGCGCCGGGAGCGTAGTGCAGGATCCAGTCCAGTTCCTGTTTCACGGTGGCGTAGTTGTGGTCTCCGTCGATGACGTAAAGATCGGCTACCGGAATGCCTTCCAGCGCTTGCGGCGACGGGGCTTCGACGAGACGCAAGCCGTCGTGCGCGTCGATCGTGGCTCGGAGCGCGGGGGACGGCCGGGGTTCGACGCAGTAGACGTCGGAGGCGCCGAGTTCGGTGTACAGGGTGCTCGCCTGCCCGGTTTCGACGCCGATTTCGACCACGGTCGCGATGCGACGGTGGGTGAACAGCAGTTCGAAGATCTCCTGGAAGACGGAAAGGGAATGCAGCAGCAGTGGTGCCCGCCGGGCAGCTCGCGCTTGCGCGTGCGGGTCGTTCCGGTCACCGGGGCCCGCCGGGCGCCGTGCCCTCACCATCGGGCGATCCGGCGCACGACCGCGCGTGCCGCGGTCGTGGCGAACCCGCGAACGCCACGTGCCCGGAGTTCCCGGCGTAGCAGGGCCTGGGCGCGTTGTGCTCTGCTCGCCGGCGGAAGTCTCATCCCGAGTCCTGACCGCGAGGTCGGGAGCATGGCGAACCCGGCGGTGACGCACACGGTGGTTGACGGTGCCCCGGTGGATGCGGCCAGTGGGAGCCAGATCGCGGCGAGCGGTGAGTGGAACTGGACGAGGTTGGCGCCGGTCCAGGTGCAGTCCACAAAGGTCAGTGCGGCGAGTGTCTCCGGGGTGTCCCAGGTGATGGTTTCGCGGCGTCCGCCGGTGACCACGTTGGCTTCGATCCAGTCGATGCGTACCAGCGCGGGCCGGCCGGGGACCGCCAATGAGACCGCCACGATGTCTTCGGCGTGCACTGTCATGCGCGCGAAGGAGAGTCCGTTGTGGTTGACGCGGACCCGGCGGTCCGCTCCGTCATGCCACTGGCCGTCGCCGGTGAGGAAGCGCAAGGTGGTGGCGGATTCCTCGCCCGCGGGCTCGAACGCGATCGGATCGACGGCGCCGGAGGCGAGTGCGCGTGACGCCGCGCCGAGGTGCGGGTCGGACGCGGCCAGCAGCGCGGGCCAGAACGCGTCGCGCAATCGCAGATCGCCGAGATCGTTGGGGGACAGGTAGGGGATCGCCTGCCGCAGGTCTTCGGGGAACACGCGGGTGATGACGGCGGAGCCGAAGTTGTCTTCGTGCCGCCAGTTCCCGAACACCGATGCCTCTCGTGCGGTTGGTGCCCGCAATGCGGAGACCAGGATGTTCGCGAGCCACGACGAGGCGGCGTGCAGCGGTGCGTGCGGCTGGTCGGTGGAAGCGACCTGCCGGTTCCACCGCGCCTGGAACGCCCTGATCCCGTCTTGCGCGGCACGCCGTTCAAGCTCTTGCGCTTTAGTACCGGTGACGGGCGCGAGAACGGGTGTGGCGTCGTCGGTGAAGGCGACGAGGGAGCCGCAGATGGCGTTGACGCACTGCTCGATCACTTCCGGGCTGCGGGTGATGGGGTAGGCGACTTCCCGCGGGTGCCCGGTCTGGCCGAGGAAGCCCTGAGCGCGCAGTCCCTCCCGCTGCAGCTGCGCGGATCGTTCATCGGTGGCCAGGTAGAGCGCTGAAGGGACCACGTCACTTCGCGTGCCGCGCAGCACCCGCGCGAGGTGGAGCTGGATGGTGCCACCCCAGCCGAGATCGACCAGCGGCAACTCCGGGCTGTCCAACGCGCCGGCCTCGTCCAGAACGGTGAGAAGCCTCTCTCGGGCCGCGGTCGTGGTGCAGGCGAGCCGGTTGAGCAGATACGGCGTTTCGGTCAAGGCCACGCTGACCTTCTCGGAGATACCGCTGTGATCCAGTACGGTCTCGAGGTCGGCGGCCAGAAGCGGTACTTCACCGGGGCGCAGTTCCAGGATCGTCAGCAGCTGGCGGACGGTCAGGAGATGGCGCTGGCGGATGAAGTCCCGCACGCGGGCGCGGTCGGTGGCGTCAAGGGCGGCGAGGGATACGACGTGCCGGGACAGCCAGATCGGACGCGCGCGTACCGGCCACCCGTGCTGGAGGGCGGCGCTGTCGACGAGGTCGGCGAGGAGTTCACCTTCCCGCATGGGGCACCAGACCGTGGGCCAGCCGGCTTCGTGCGCGGTTCGCGCGACCCACTCGGCGAACCCGGTCAGCACCGGTCCGAGAACGGAAGCGCCGAAACGCCATGCCGTCGCGGTGGCGGAGCCTGCCGCGGTGCCGTTGGCCTGGAGCACCTTCGCCCGGAGGCCGGTCAGCCCGAAATCGCCGTGCTCGGGGTCGAGCCGGGTGGGATACCGGTGATCACGAGGGTCGAGAGGAACGCCTTCGCGATCGAGGACGTCCGCGAAGCACTCGTCGATCCGTCTGAAGTGGACGGTTCGGATCCCCAGCTTGCCTGGCACGTCGTGATCGGCGGTTTCGTTGTCGCCCACGTGCAGGATCTGTTCCGGGGCAGTGCCGGGAAGGTTCTGGAGTACGACTTCCCACAGCCCGGAAGCCTTGTCGGCGCCGTGTTCCTGGGAGCGGAACACCCGTGCGTCCCGGAGGGGTTCGAGGCCGCGCCGGTCGAGCAGATGGCGCAACTGGGCATCGGTGAAGTAGGTGTCGGACACCACGATGAGCGGCAGCGCGTGCTGCGCTGCCAACGCGATGAGCTCCGCGACGTCGGGATCCACTTCAGTGAAGGCGCGCTCGACGCGGACCTCCTCGGCGACGTACTTCTCGAGCGGGACGTCGTGCAGCAGCGCCCGCGGCATCGACCGCCAGATGTCCGCGAGCGACACCTCTTCGCCCAGCGCGCCGCCCGCGGCGCGGGCGGCGCCTTCGGCGTCGATCCGCATCTGCCGGAACGTCGCGTCGGTGAGCCACGACGGAATCAAGCCGTCACGGCGCAATCCTGACCCCAGTACGCCGAACAGGTCCGTCGGACGAGGTACCCGCCGCCACAGGACGGTGTCGAAGACGTCGAGGCTCAGTAGCGCGCACGCACGGTCCAGAATCGCCGTCCGGACTGGTTCGAGCCGGTTGTGCCGGCTGGTGCGGACATCAGTGGTGACTCCCGTCACGGTTTTCTCCCGAGGATCGTTCGCGCTATTCGGCGGAACCCGCGCGAGAGCGTCGCTTCGCGGCGACAGGCGCAGGGTTTCCGGACACACCCGTTTCATGATGAGGTCTTCACCGCCGCGGCGACACCGTTGTTTCGGCGACAGTTCGAGGAAATCCCCGCGGCTGCCGAACGGCCGGTCCCGGAGGCACCCGATTCAGCGAGTTCGTCATGCTTCCCCGCCCGTTAGAATTCTCTTACCGCTCAGGGAAAGTGGCGGGGAGAACTTCCAGTGTCGACAGGTGGGTCCCGGCGCCGGTTCGCCGGTGTCGCGGTGATCGTCGGAGGTGGGGAAGTCCCCGGCGGCTCGTACCCGTCCGCGGTGTACCTGAGCAACGGGTCGGAAGTCCCGATGTGCGGTGGCGCGCTCGTCCGGCAGGATGCCGTCTTGACCGCGGTGCGGTACGGAACTGCGGGTGGTGGCCCACCGGAGCTGTGCGGCGACCTATCCGAGCTTCAAAGCCCGGCGGATGTCACCGCGCACAGCGGGAGCGACGCTTGACCCGAGTCGCCGCGTGCCTGCCCACTATGACGAGCAAGGTGACCAGCAGCACGCCAAACGGTACGCCCAGTTCGGCATGCCCTCTCAGGATGTTCCCTAGGCACCCGATGAACAGGGCGACGGAGACCGGTGCCCACATTCGTCCTCATTTCACGGGCAGAAACAGGCGACCTGTCCTGCCTTCTGTGTGTGGCGTCACGTGCAGCCATTAACCCGGATCGCCGAGTGGTGCCGCAAGTGTTTACCTGATGAGTCTGGTGGGAAATGCCCCGGGCGGGTTAAACGACGGTAACGCGCTTCGTGGAAACGGCACGGCTTGTTATCGTGACGGGCGTTGATTTCTTGGCGCGTGGATGGATCCGGTTCCGAGCGTTGAGGTGGTCCCGTCGCGTGCAGGGGAGGCGACGGGACCACCTGAAGGCTCGGTGGGTGCGGCGGCCAGCCCCGAAGCGGTGATCATTCGCTCTGCGGTGTCGATGGTCCGCTCACGACGCCGCGGGTGTGGCGGGTCGCGGCGTCCGGGTGTCACCGCGGGCTCTCGGATCGGGACTGCTCAGACTTGGTAGGAGGCGCAGTTGTGTGCAGCGGTGCGCGTATGCGCACGATCGGGGGAAGGCGCGTGGCTTTCGTGAGCGCGGGGGTTGAGTGATGTCGTGGTGGGGCAGACAGATCGTGTCGCGGTAGCGGGCGTGGAGACAGGGAGGGTGGGTTGTGGCGGAGCGGGGCGGGTCTTCGGTGTTCGGGCGTGAGCTCGCCGCGTTGCTGGAGCGGCGAGGGTTGTCTTGGCGCAGGTTTTCCACGATCGTCGGGTGTACGCCGGGCTGGCTGAGCAAGATCAAGAACGGGGCGGTGCCCTCGGCGGCGTTCGCGCGCCGGTGCGACGAGGTCCTCGACGCGGGCGGGAAGCTCGTCGCGCTGGCCGAGGCGGGTGCGGAGGCGGTCGTCCCGGTGGCGCAGTTGCCCGCCGTGACGGGGTTCTTCGCGGGCCGTGTTCGCGAGCTGGCGGCGCTGGGTGAGCTGCTCGGTGCGGACCAGCCGCCCGGGCAGGCGCGGGTGGTGGTCGTCGACGGGTCGCCTGGTGTCGGCAAGACGGCGCTGGTGCTGCGGTGGGCGCACGATGCCGCGGCCGGTTACCCCGATGGCCAGCTGTTCGTGAACCTCGCCGGCTACGCGGCGGGAGGCAGGCCGCTGCCCGCGGAGGAGGCGTTGGAGCGTGTTCTGCGCGCGCTGGGCACACCGGCGAAGTCGGTTCCCCAGTCGATCGAGGAGCGCGCGGCACTCTACCGGTCCTTGCTGGCGGGCAGGCGGATGCTGATCGTGGTGGACAACGTCGCGGACGGCGCGGAGGTGGATCCGCTGATCCCGGGTTCGTCGGCCTGCACGGTGCTGGTGACCAGCAGGACCCACCTGCCGGGGCTCGGCGTGCGGGTGGGCGCCCGGCACCTGACGGTCGGGCCCATGTCCGAGGACGAGTCGGTGTCGCTGCTGGAAACCGTGCTGGGCACGCGGCACCCCGACTGCCCTGAGCACGTGCTGCGGGAGCTGGCGCGCCGGTGCGCGCACCTGCCGCTGGCGCTGCGCATCGCGGCCGAGCAGGCGGTGGCCGGACGGCACGCGAGCCCCGACGACCTGCTCGAGCACCTGGTCACCGATGGCCTCGACGTGCTGGCCCTGGACGAGGTGACCGCGATCCGGTCGGTGTTCTCCTGGTCGTACCGGTCGCTGCCGCCTCGCGTGGCGGCGATGTTCCGGGTGCTCAGCGTGCACCCGGGGACGGATTTCAGCGTGCCCGCCGCGGCCGCGCTCGCCGACGTGGCACCGGCCGAGGCCGCTCGCCTCCTCGCCGAGCTCACCCGCGCGCACCTGGTCGAGCAGCGCGGGCACACCCGTTTCCAGATGCACGATCTGCTGCGTCTCTACGCCATCGAACTGGCGGGTGCCGAAGACCCGCCCGCCGAGCGGGATCGCGCCGCGCGGGCGTTGGTGGACTGGTATGTGCGCTCCGCGCGGGCGGCGGCCGAGCGCATCGCGCCCTATCGCGTCCGTTCTTCGGCACTGCGGCTTCCGGGCGCGGGGGGCCACGCCCTCGTTCGAGGACGTCTCGTCGGCGGTGCGGTGGAACGAAGCCGAGATCCACAACGTCGTGGCCGTCGCCCATCTGGCCGCGGAGCTCGAGCTGCACCAGCTGGCGTGGCAGCTGCCGCTGGTGATGATCGACTACTTCTTGCTCGCCAAGCCGTGGTCGGTGTGGCTGCCCCTCAGCGAAATCGCACTCGATGCCGCGCGGGCGAGCGGTGACCGTCGTGCGCACGGCATGACCACCGCGAATCTCGCCCTGGTGTGCTTCTGGCGCCGCGAGTTCGATCGCAGCCACGCCCTCTACACCGAGGCCATGGGAATCACCCGCGAGATCGACGACCAGCACGTCCGGGCGTGGATCAGTTACGGGCTCGCCTGCCTGGGATACGAACGTCACCAGCTCGACGAAGCTCGTCGCTTCGCCGACGACGCGCTCTCGCTGTTCGGAGGGCTTGGCGAGCGCGACGGTGAAGCGGCGGCACTGGCCGTGCTGGGGGATATCCATCGCGAGGCCGGGGAGTGGGACGCCGCGATGGCCGCGACCGAACGTGCGCTGCGCGCGTGCCGCGCCCTGCACGACACCTACGGTGAGGGGCGCAAACTGGTCAAACTCGCCGAGGTCCACCTCGCTCGCGGACAGCTGGACGAGGCGATGGCCAGCCTCGACCGGTCGCTGATCGTGCGGCAGGACGCCGAGGACCGGTGGGGTGCCGCCGACGCGCAGGTCCGCCGGGGCGACATCATGTGGGAACTGGGGCTGGCCGACCAGGCCCACGCAGCGTGGCACGAGGCACTGGAATTCTACGAGTCGATCGAGGACCCCCGCGCCGACGACGTCCAAAACCGGATCGCCACCACGCACGGGCAGGCATGACACGACCGCGTACTCGCCGCGGCGGTACCTGGAGATTCGAGCGAGGTGCGCGTGAGAACCAGAAAGAGCCGACTTGGGCAACGCGTCACACCCGGCTGGAGAGAGCCGGTCAGCAAACTTCTGCTGATAATTCTTGTTTTCTCAAATGGATTCATGTGGACTACTGGAATATATCCGCCGATTTTCGGCGGAGTAGTGTTCACTCTGCTACTTGCGCTCTTGGTATTCAACATGGTCTATTGGATAAGAGTCAAAGAAAACAAAAGTCATCTGAAAAATCGCAAGTAGAAAACCTTCGATAAGTGGTCGGCGGAGCAAGCATCGATGCAGGCCTGCGAAGCGGGAGTCGGGTGGAGCTGGCAACGATAACCCTTAGTGCTGCCCAAGCGGCTAATCGACGTACGCGACGTTGCGCTGCAGGTTCCGCCTGCAGAACGCCTTCGGCGTCGGTGCTACGGGAACCAGGTAGCACGTGCATACCTGGCGATAGGCCGAGAGAGTGATCTTCGCCGATGGTGACCGCCCGGACGAGCGATAGATCCAGGCGGCTTCTGGTGTCAGGTGGAGTGGCCGCGGCGGTGTCCGGCGGCGTCCCTGCGCAGCCGTGCGGTCTTGTCCCCGATGTCGCCGAGCTGGTCGGCCAGGCCCGCGTGATCGCGCTCCAGATGGTCTCGTACTGCCGCTAGCGGGGGCAGCAGGCTCGTGACGTCGTCCTCGCCCAGTGCCGCGCCGAGCCGATCGGCACTCGCACGGCCCGCCGCGTCGAGGTCGTTCAACGCACTGACCTGACCTGCCAGCTGCCGCAGCACCGCCGCGTTACGGCGAGCCCAGTCCGCCACCGCGCGGTCCCCCGCACGCCGATCGCGTTCGGCGTCGACCCTGGCCTCCCCGGTCGCCTCCCCGGTCACCGACGGCCGCAGGCGCAGGAACCGCCGCTCCGCCGCCTGCCGGCTCGCCAACCCCAACGCCGGGGCCAGTACCGCCCAGCTGGCGCCATCCGCGCGTGCCGCCGCGATCAACTCCGGCTCCCACCCGGCGAGCTGTTCCCGTACCGATCGCAACGCGGCCAACGCCCCGAGGAGCTCCTCGGACGGCACGCCACCCCGCCGGGCCGCGGTCACCGTCTCCTGTACGCCCTGCACCACCTGGGCCGGGTCACCGTCCAGCATCTGTCATCCCTTCGACGACTCCACACTTGTCATCGTTTAGATGACATGTTAGAACAGTGGGGCGTGTTGACACCAGACCGTCGACCCCAGGAGGTGGAACCCATGTTGATGCGCACCGACCCGTTCCGCGAGCTCGACCGCTTCGCCCACCAGATGGTCAGTGGCGCGGCTCCCGGAACCTGGTCCAAGCCGGCCGCGATGCCCATGGACGCCTACCGCGCCGGCGACGAGTTCGTCGTCTGCTTCGATCTGCCCGGCGTCTCCCGTGACGCCATCGAACTCGACGTCGAGCGCAACATTCTCACGGTCAAAGCCGAACGACGGCATCTCCCCGGCGGGGACGACGTGCAGATGCAGGTCTCCGAACGGCCGCTGGGCGTGTTCTCCCGCCAGCTGTTCCTCGGCGACACCCTCGACACCGAGCGCATCACGGCCGACTACGAAGCCGGCGTGCTGACCTTGCGCATCCCGATCGCCGAGAAGGCCAAGCCCCGGCGCATCGAAATCGCCGGCACCACCGGCGACCGCAAGGAAATCCAGGCCTGACGGCCATCCCCGTGCGGGACCCGATCACCCCGAGCGGTCCCGCACGGGGCGCCGTCACGTTTCCGGAAAGGCGTCTCGACCCGTGACCACCTCGCTCGGCATCCCGACCGGCCACCCCCATCCCGCGCTCACCGCCCTGTGGACCTATCTCGGCGACGTCACCACCGCGCTCGGCATCGGTCCCGAATCGTGCACCGTCGACCACGACAGCCCGGTCTCCGCCTACGTCGCTCTCGACGAGCGGCTGCCCGGCTACCCGGACCGCGACGTCGCCCTGTTGTGGGACGAGGCGCGCGGCTGGGCCGCGGCGGTCGAGACCCACTCCGGCGAAGACCTGATCGTCCTGCGGTACCTCGGCGGTCGCACGATCGTCCCCGCGCCCCGGGAAATCGCACGGTTCGTCACGGCGCTGCACGAGGACGACCACCGCATCGGCAGGCTCGACCCGCCGGCCATCCGCCCCGCCGCGGGGCTGACCGACCTCGACGCCGCTCTCCGGCGACGCGACGCGGTCTGACGCCCCGGCAAGGTAGACGCCCAATGCCACCAGCGGTGGAGCCCCCGTGCCCGCACACCTCAGGAACTTCTGCGGCCTCCACCCCGCTGACGACCGGGATCGGTCCCGCCTTCTTCTCCCATACTTCAAGCTGTGCTGGTTCGGAGAGTGGGAGCTGCGACGGCTCCTTCGTCTGCGGCGAACGGTAACGCCGACCACCAGGTGTGCACGGCGTTGCAGGCCATCGGAGCGCGCGGATCCCGGACGAGCCCGCGGGATCTGATGCAGGTGCCGCCACCGCCGGTGGTCAGCGGCGCGCCAGCGAGGCAGTGCGCGATCTGCTGACTGACCGCCGCCAGCACAACTACATCCGATGACCGGACAGGGCCTCGAACACCGGGCTGTTCGCGACTGGGGACGGTTGATGGCGCAACACCTTGGCCAATGCGGCTCCCCGTCGGCCTGGTCCAGGCGCGTGACGGTGGTCAGATCGATATCCCCTGTGGCGTGTACCACGACGGTGCCGTCCTGCAAGGTCTCCGCCGTGACACGCGG